>CAMURM010000350.1 GCA_947097535.1 uncultured Selenomonas sp. | reverse complement strand
AACCGCCGTTTTATATAATAGATAAAACGGCGGTTCTTTCCGCAATGTCTTGGAAAAAAGATTTAAGGAAGCACGGATAAATTCAGCCGCCCATCTTCTCTCATCCGGAGACTTCATTGATCCGCTGTTCCTTGGAGTCGCACTATTCCTCCCCCGCGAGCAGCTTTTCCTGCGCGAGGAAGAAGTTCCGCACGGCTTCCGCCGCGGGCAAAGTCATGCCGTCGACGGCGGCGAGCTCTTCGACGCTCGCCGCCTTGATCTTCGCGATCGTGCCGAAGTGGCTCCAAAGAGCCTTGCGCCTTTTGGGACCGATGCCGGCGATGTGGTCGAGGACGGAGACGAGGTTGCGCTTGCCGCGCAGCTTGCGGTGGTAGGTGATGGCGAAGCGGTGCGCCTCGTCGCGGATGCGCTCGATGAGGTAGAGCGCCTGACTGCGGCGCGGCAGTATGACGGGATCGGATCTGCCCTCCGTGAAGATGTATTCAAACTGCTTGGCGAGCCCGACGACGGGCACCGTCTTATGCCCCGCACCGCGGATGATTTCCAGCGCGGACGAGAGCTGTCCCTTGCCGCCGTCGATGATGATGAGGTCGGGCAGCTCGTCCTCGCTGAGCTTGCCGTAGCGCCTTTGCGTCACCTCGCGCATCGAGAGGAAATCGTCGGGCTTGCCCTCGGCGCTGCGGATCTTGAAGCGCCGGTAGTCGGACTTCTTCGGCAGGCCTCCCTCGAAGACGACCATCGAAGCGACCGTTTCCGAGCCCTGGTTGTGCGAGATGTCGAAGCACTCCATGCGCATCGGCTCCTCCTTGAGCCCGAGGTAGCGCCCGAGCTCTCGGACGGCGCCGAGCGTCTGGTCGTTCGCCTGCGCGATGCGCGCCGCCTCGTCTGCGAGGAACTTTTCGGCGTTGCCGCGCGCCATCTCGACGACGTCGTGCTTCGTGCCGCGCTGCGGCACGGCGAGCGCGACCTTCGCTCCCTTGCGCTCGGCGAGCCAGCTCTCCAAAAGCTCCGTCTCAGTGATTGGAAAAGGCAGCAGGATCTCGCGCGGTACGAACGCCGCGCGGTGGTAATATTGCTTCAAAAATGCCGAGAGAAGCGCCTCGTCCGTTTCCTCCTCGCTGCCTGAAAGCAGGAAGTGCTCGCGCCCGACCATCTTGCCCGCGCGGATGAGGAAGACCATGACGACGGCTCCGATACCTGCGCGCGCCATGCCGATGGCGTCCTGATCGCCCGAGCCCGTCACGATGTTTTGCTTCTCCGCCACCTTGCGCACGGCGGCGAGCTGGTCGCGGATGCGCGCCGCGCGCTCGAAGTCGTAGTCGTCCGCCGCCTCCGTCATGCGGCGCGCCAGCTCCTTTTCCACGAGCTCCGTGCGCCCTTCGAGGAACAGGCAGACCTCGCGGATCATCGCGCCGTATTCCTCCTTGTCGACGGGCTCGCAGCACGGCGCGAGGCAGCGCTTGATGTGGTACTCAAGGCACGGGCGCTCGACCTTCATGTTCTTGCAGGTGCGCAGCGGGAAGAGTCGCCGCAGGAGCTTGACGCTCTCGTGCATGGCGCCCGCTGACGTGTAGGGGCCGAAGTAGCGCGAGCCGTCCTTCGTGACGCGGCGCGTGACCATGACGCGCGGATACTCGTCGGCGAGCGTGACCTTGAGGTAGGGATAGCTCTTGTCATCCTTGAGGCTGATGTTGTAGCGCGGGCGGTGCTTCTTGATGAGGTTGCACTCAAGGATCAGCGCCTCGACTTCCGAATGCGTGAGAATCGTCTCGAAGTCGGCGATCTTCGCCACCATCGCGCGCACCTTGGGCGCCTGATGCTTGCCACTCTGGAAGTACTGCCGCACGCGATTCTTGAGGACGACCGCCTTGCCGACGTAAATGATGCGCCCCTTCTCGTCCTTCATGATGTAGACGCCCGGCGAATCCGCCAACAGCTTGAGCTTCTCCGCCACGATTTCCGTCATTTTTCCTCCTCGCTTTCTTTGCCCGCCTCTTTGCGACTTGCGAAATCTTATTCGCCGCAATGCAAGAAATTCCTGCCATGAACCGCAAAAGTTCGCCCTACTCGCGCCCTTTGGACTTGACTTCTCAGGCTTTCCTAGGGATAATATTAAAATACACCCTTATAACTGGGAGGCGCAAACATGGGTATGGAAACGCTGCTCTTCATCTGCGGCATGGGATTCTTTTCGGCGTTCATCGACGCCGTCGTCGGCGGCGGCGGGCTGATCTCGATTCCGGCGCTGATGATGACGGGGCTGCCGCTCCTCAATGTGCTCGGCACGAACAAGGCTGCCGCCGTCATGGGCGCCTGCACGAGCTTCATCTCCTTCATCAGGAGCGGCAAGGTCGACATGAAGCTCATCCGCCTGCTCTTTCCCATCACGCTCTTTGGCTCCGCCGTCGGCGTGCTCGTCGTGCGGCAGGTGCCGCCCGACTTCCTGCGCCCTCTCGTCGTCGTCATGCTCGCACTCGTGCTCCTCTACAGCATATTCCGCCGCGACT
>CAMURM010000349.1 GCA_947097535.1 uncultured Selenomonas sp. | reverse complement strand
CATTCTGAGCAAGGTCGGGCTGGTGCAGGTATTGAACGTCGGCGAGGAAAGCTTCCGCTACGACGCGAATACGACCAGCCATCCGCACATCTGCTGCGTGAGCTGCGGCCGTGTGGACGATGTGCACAAGGCGGACGCAGGCGATCTCGTCGAGCAGGTGGAAAGCGAGACGGGCTACGCTGTTTCGGGCAAGCAGCTGTATTTCTACGGCATGTGCCCCGAGTGCCGCAAGGCCGCGCATTGATCGAAACGATTTCTCCCATCGTGACAAAAAGGGTTCATCCCTCCCGCTGTATGCTTTTGGATGCAGCGGGAGGGATTTTTATGTGCGCCCTTCGGGCTTGACCTCTCGGGGTTTCATGGCCGCAGCGTTGCTGGACAACGACTTCTAAGAATCGCCGGCGTCCTTCGGACTTGTCGCTTCTAAGATTTCATAGCCACAGCTTTGCTGGACAACGACTTCTAAGGTGCGCCTGCGCCCTTACGGGCTTGTCGCGCCTA
This sequence comes from uncultured Selenomonas sp., assembly GCA_947097535.1. Classification (GTDB taxonomy): domain Bacteria; phylum Bacillota; class Negativicutes; order Selenomonadales; family Selenomonadaceae; genus Selenomonas. The sequence continues at coordinate 2,009 of CAMURM010000349.1, read as the reverse complement.
AGAATTCGTAGTACAATAAAATAGAAAAGGCGGGGTTGCCCGCAGCTTTGATGATGCAGGAGGGAAATGTATGTCATTGATGGATACACTGAAGAAGACCGACCCCGATATTGCGGAGGCGATTGGCGAGGAGCTTTCGCGCCAGCGCCACAAGCTTGAGCTCATCGCCTCGGAGAACATCGTGAGCCACGCCGTTTTGGAGGCGCAGGGCAGCGTGCTCACCAACAAGTACGCGGAGGGCTATCCCAAGAAGCGCTATTACGGCGGCTGCGAATACGTCGACGTCGTCGAGACGCTCGCGATCGAGCGCGCAAAGGAGCTTTTCGGCGCGGGCTATGCCAACGTGCAGCCGCACTCGGGCGCGCAGGCGAACATGGCGGTGTTCTTCTCGCTGCTCTCGCCCGGCGACACCTACATGGGCATGAACCTCACGGACGGCGGCCACCTCACGCACGGCAGCGCCGTCAACATGTCGGGCAAATACTTCCACGTCGTCCCTTACGGCGTCGACAAGGAAACGGAATGCATCGACTATGCGGCGCTCGAAAAGCAGGCGAAGGAAGTCAAGCCGAAGCTCATCGTCGCCGGCGCCTCCGCCTATGCACGCATCATCGACTTCGAGCGTCTCGCTGCCATCGCCAAGGCGGTCGGCGCCTACCTCATGGTCGACATGGCGCACATCGCCGGACTCGTCGCGGGCGGCGTGCATCCGAACCCGCTGCCCTGGGCGGACGTCGTGACGACGACGACGCACAAGACGCTGCGCGGCCCGCGCGGCGGCATGATCCTCACGAAGGACGCCGACTTCGGCGCGCAGTTCAACAAGGCGATCTTCCCCGGCATCCAGGGCGGTCCTTTGATGCACGTCATCGCAGCGAAGGCAGTCGCCCTGCAGGAAGCTTTGCAGCCCGCCTTCAAGGAGTACGCCGCCAACGTCGTGAAAAACGCCAAGACGCTTGCCGACGCTCTGCAGGAAAAGGGCTTCCGCATCGTCTCGGGCGGCACGGACAACCACCTCATGCTCGTTGACCTCAGAAGCAAGGGCGTCACGGGCAAGGAAGCGCAGACGCTTCTCGACGGCGTCGGCATCACGGCGAACCGCAACACGATTCCCTTCGAGCCGCTGTCCCCCTTCGTCACGAGCGGCATCCGCCTGGGCTCTCCCGCGCTCACGACGCGCGGCTTCAACGAAGACGATATGCGAGAAGTCGCCGCGATCATCGGGCTCGTCCTCGACAGGCCCGAAGACGCCGCCGCGAAGGAAGAAGCGGCAAAGCGCGTCGATACCCTTTGCAAGAAGTATCCCCTGTACGAGTGAGGAGGCACATTCATGGCTCAGGAAAAGCAAGCGGATCTCGCGGTGCATATCGTCGACCATCCGCTCGTGCAGCACAAGCTCACGCTCATGCGTCAAAAAGAGACGGGCACGAAGGACTTTCGCGAGCTTCTTGAAGAAATCGCCATGCTCATGGCATACGAGATCACGCGCGACCTGCCGCTTGAAGAAGTCGATATCGAAACGCCCGTGACCGCCTGCCGCGTGAAAAAGCTCGCGGGCAAGAAGCTCGGCATCGTCCCCATCCTGCGCGCAGGCCTTGGCATGGCAGAGGGCGTCCTGCGCCTCATCCCCGCCGCCCGCGTCGGCCACATCGGCCTTTACCGCGATCCGAAGACCTTGCGGCCCGTCGAATACTTCTGCAAGCTGCCGGGCGACGTCGGCGAGCGCATGTTCATCGTCGTCGATCCCATGCTCGCCACCGGCGGCAGCTCCGTCGCGGCGCTCGACCTCCTGAAGGAAAAGGGCGCGAAGAGCATCGTGCTGCTCTGTCTCGTCGCCGCGCCCGAGGGCGTGCGCGCCGTCAACGCAGCGCACCCCGACATCCCGATCTACGTCGCGGCGGTCGACGATCACCTCAACGAGCACGGCTACATCGTCCCCGGTCTGGGCGACGCCGGCGACCGCATCTTCGGCACGCTGTAAAGGAAGCACTGATAAATTCAGCCTCCCA
>CAMURM010000348.1 GCA_947097535.1 uncultured Selenomonas sp. | reverse complement strand
CCTCCGATGACGACGACCGTTGCCTTCTCCATAAGTTTCTCCTTTCCGCTTCTGCCAAAGCGCGCCGCGCACACCCTCGTGCCGCAGAAATCTCGCACCCGGCAGGAACCGCCTTTTGCGTGAAACGAAATTTTATGCCCATCACGACGGATAGCACGATTTTTCGTTTCCAAAAGGCAGAAAACCTTCTTTTTCCGACTATCCTCATACTAACATAAATTTTCAGATTTATCAATACAGAATCAAACGATATTTGCAGGAAATACTGCAGACGCAGTATATTTGCACGAGTTTGTATGTGGTATAATAAAGAGGTACTATAGGGTTCTGCTGAAAAATGGGAGGAAATGGATATGGTATCTAAGGAAGAAATGCGGAAAAGTGTGGATTCTGCAATCAAGGTGCATGCGTTGGAGGGATTCAAATTCACGCAGGAAGAATTAGCAGTTTTCGATCGCATTGCGAATCTCGAGATCACGACGGAAGAGGCAAGAGCGATGTTTCGTGAGAAACTGGCGGCGAAAAAAGAGGCGGAAATCGTTTGAGTGCGCGCCGAACTTCTGACGTCGAAAGTTCTCTGCTGGATAAACGGCTGAAAAAATGGTATAATGTTGCTTGTGGAATGTACATCTAGTCGTAGAGGAGCGATGGATATGAAAATTCTTGTGGCAGACGGTGTATCTCAGAAAGCGGTGGACATCCTTTCGCCGAAGTTCGAGGTCGTCGAGAAGCCGAAGCTCTCGCATGAGGAACTTCTGGACATCATCGGCGATTTCGAGGCCATCATCGTGCGTTCGGCATCGAAGGTGACGAAGGATGTCATCGACAGGGCGGCGAAGCTCAAGATCATCGGCCGCGCGGGTGTCGGCGTCGACAACATCGACGTGCCGGCGGCGACGGCGCGCGGCATCATCGTCATCAATTCGCCGGGCGGCAACACGATCGCGGCGACGGAGCACACGATGGCGATGATGCTCGCGATGAGCCGCAACATCCCCATCGCTAACGAGACGATGCAGAAGGGCGAGTGGAATCGCAAGAAGTACGTCGGCGTCGAGCTGCGCGGCAAGACGCTCGGCGTCATCGGCATGGGTCGCATCGGCTCGGGCGTCGCCAAGCGTGCGCTTTCCTTCGACATGAATGTCATCGGCTACGATCCGTACATCAACGAGGAACGTGCCAAGGCGATGGGCGTCGCGGTCGGCACGCTCGACGATGTGATCGAGAAGTCGGATTTCATCACGGTGCACATGCCGCTGAACCCGGATACGAAGGACATGCTCGACAAGAAGGCGATCGCCCGCATGAAGAAGGGCGTGCGCCTCGTCAACTGTGCGCGCGGCGGCATCATCAACGAGCAGGATCTCGCCGATGCCGTGAAGTCGGGGCACGTCGCGGGCGCGGCGATTGACGTCTTCACGAGCGAGCCGCTCGAAGCGGGCAATCCGCTCGTCGGCGTCGACGGCATCATCCTCACGCCGCACCTCGGCGCATCGACGGTCGAGGCGCAGATCGGCGTCGCCCTCGATGTGGCGGAAGGCATCCGCGCAGCGCTCTCGGGCGAGCCCGTCATGACGGCGGTCAACATGGCGCCCGTGTCGGCGGACGTCATGCACGTCATCCGTCCCTACATTGACCTCGCCGAGCGTCTTGGCTGTACGGTATGCTCGCTCGCGGACGGTGCGATCACGGAGCTTGCTGTCGAGTACAGCGGCGACATCACTGAGGTCAACACGCAAATGCTCACGACGGGCGTCATCAAGGGCATGCTCAACCCCGTCTTGGAGTTCAACGTCAACTACGTCAACGCGCCGAGCCTTGCGAAAGAGCGCAGCATCAAGGTGCGCGAGGTAAAGCACAAGGAATCGCAGGACTTCCAGAACCTCATCTCTGTCTGCGTCAGGACGGCAAAGGGAGAAACCGTTGTCAAGGGAACGCTCTTCGGCACGGAAGGCCGCATCGTCTCGATCGACGGCTATCGCGTCGACGTCGATCCGCACGATCGCATCCTGATCTGCCCGCACATCAACCGTCCCGGCGTCATCGGCACGGTCGGTACGCTGATGGGCGAGCACGGCATCAACATTTCGAGCATGCAAGTCGGCAGGACGGACAAGGAAGGCACGAACGTCATGGTGCTGACCGTCGACCACGACATCCCCGAAGATCTGCTGCAGCAGATCACCGCCATCGACGGCATCTTTGGCGCGCGCCTCGTGAACTTCCATGCCATCTGAGAGGCAGATTTGCTTTGATACCCTGCGGCCTGCCTGTGTGACAGAGTTTCGGTGCGACGGCAACATCTGCGGCTCGAAGTGCTGTCATGGCTGGAGTGTTCCTGTAGATGAAGAGCATCATTCGCTCTATCAGAAAATCTCGAACACAAAAATTCGGCGGCGTATTCTCTCTGCTGTCGAACGAAGCGAAGATGGCAAATATGTCATGAAACTGCGTGATGAAGAGGGAGAAGCCTGCGCACTGCTTGAGGCCGATGGGCTTTGTTTCCTGCAAAAAA
>CAMURM010000347.1 GCA_947097535.1 uncultured Selenomonas sp. | reverse complement strand
GGAGTACGGCGAGAAGCGTCACGCCCGAGGAGATGAGGATGCCGACGACGGGCACACCCCGGCTCGAAAGGCGCGCGAGCACCTTCGGCGCGTCGCCGCCCTCTGCGAGTCCGTAGAGCATGCGCGAGTTGCTGTAGATCGCCGAGTTGTAGACGGAAACGGCGGCGGTCAGGACGACGAAGTTCAGGATGTGTGCGGCGGCGGGTATGCCGACGTTTGAGAATATCTGCACGAAGGGGCTCGCCTCCATGCCGACCTCGTCCCAGCGCCAAAGCGCCATGAGCACCGCCATGGCGCCGACGTAGAAGATCAGGATGCGCCAGATGACCTGATTGATGGCGCGCGGAATCGAGCGGTCGGGGTCGGCAGCCTCGCCCGCCGTGATGCCGATGAGCTCGATGCCGCCGAAGGAGAACATGACGACCGTGATGGAGAGCAGCATGCCCCAGACGCCGTTGGGGAAGAAGCCGCCGTGCGCCCAGAGGTTGCTGAAGTTCATCGGGAACGATTCAGGGCGCGAAAAGACGAGGTAGAGTCCCAGGACGATCATGAGCACGATGGCTGCGACCTTGACGATCGCAAGCCAGAACTCCATCTCGCCGTACGCGCGGACGGCGGCGAGGTTCAGCGCCGTGATGACGACGAGCGTCACGAGCGCCGCGAGCCACTGCGGCAGGTCGGGCAGCCAGTAGTTCATGTAGATGCCGATGACGGAAAGCTCCGCCATGCTGACGATGACATAGTTGAACCAGTAATTCCAGCCCGACAGGAAGCCCGGGAAAGCGCCCCAATACTTCGCGGCGTAGTGGCTGAAGGAACCCGATACAGGCTCCTCAACCGCCATCTCACCGAGCATGCGCATGATGAGAAAGATGACGACGCCGCCCGTCAGATACGATAGCATGACGGCGGGCCCGGCGAGCTTGATCGTCGACGCCGAGCCGTAAAAGAGCCCCGTGCCGATGGCGCCGCCGAGCGCGATCATCTGCAGGTGGCGGTTCTTCAAGCCGCGCTGCATTTCTTTTTGCTCTTGCATAATATCACCTCAAAAAAATTGCTCCTCCCATTATAGACCGCACATCACGCCTTGTAAATAAAAGTGAAAAAATGCTATACTTAAGAAACGAACCATCAGAAAGCGAGGCAAATATGGCAGAGGAAATCCAGCACGAGAAGATCGACTACACGCTCTTTGAGAATATCAAGATGAAGCTGCTCGGCATGATCAACGGTGCCGAAAACCCTTACGACATCATTTACGAAATCGCCAAGGAGATCGAGGCCGTCACGCATGAGCCGGGTTACGCCCACGAGGTGCGCCAATGTTTGCGCTCCGTCTACGGGCTCGCCATGCACGATAAGAAGCTCCTCACCGACGAGCTCGCCGACGTCGAAGAGCGCCTTTCGCGCCTCGAAGAATCGCACGCGAGCGGCGACTTCACGGACGAGGAGAAGACGCGCATCGAGTTCGCCATCGTGCTGCACAAGAAGAACATTGAGCGTCTCCGGGGACTCATTCAACACGCCGAGGCATTCCACGAGGAGCCTTACATCGAGAAGCTCTGACGCTGCGCATAGACTCCACGCACAAACGTCTACTTCGTGGACAAAAGTGCGCCGCCCTTACAGAAACCTGCCCAATCGGTCTGCGCCCAATCGGTCTGCGCCCTTCGGGCTTGACCTCTTGGGGTTTCACAGTAAAAATAAATGTTGCAATTCTTCCCCACGGCAAGAGGAGATTCACAACATTTATTATAGGGTCATTATGCTTTTTTGATGTTATGTTAGCACAGTTACTTTACTGTATCAAATATAATTTGCAAACTATTCTTTTTCGTTCTTTTTGATTTCTTCAGTTGTATTTTTTATATCTTCCGCACAGCTTATTGCCCTACCTAGTTCCTTTTTGAGATCGTATGGTTGAGGATCATTCGGGGAGAAATAGCAATCATTATAATCTGCCTTTTTTCGTTGCTTCTTCAGTCTGTCAAGCCATGTCGAAAGATTCGCCCATGATTTTGCATTACTATCTTCTCGTATTTTACCTAGTTTCTTACAAGACTCAATAACGGCATTATGAGAACTCTCTCCTGTAGTATTGGGGTAAAATCTCGTATTTTTCAGGCAAGATAAGATAAGATGAAAAGCTCCATAATAGGCGCGACTAATTCCGGATCGCTCCATCGCTTCATCTTCATCGTCTTCGTAGTTCTCATATATATTTTTTCCGTAAGCAATATAGTCTTCCCAATTGAAAGACTTTCTTTTGTTTATCATATGTTAATGACATCCACATTTATGTAATTATCACTTTTAACAAATCGATCTGCCCACCATTCTTTGTCAAATCGTTTTAGTAAGTTGATAGAATCAGGAAAGGGCATGCTCGTCAAAACATTAATCAGAATTTCGCCATCAATAAGCTCTACGAGAAGATGGTCGCCTTTAAAGTATTCACGTAATTTAGCTGCTATAACAAGAATCTCATCTTGTTGGTTCTTATCTGTACGTAGGTA
>CAMURM010000346.1 GCA_947097535.1 uncultured Selenomonas sp. | reverse complement strand
AGCTTCTACCCACCGCACCACATGACGATGGGCGAGGGCGGCGCCGTCTATACGAGCGATGCCTTGCTCTTTCGCATCCTGCGCTCGCTGCGCGACTGGGGGCGCGACTGCGTATGTCCGCCGGGCGAGGACGGCTTCTGCGGCCACCGCTTCGACGGGCAGTACGGCGAGCTGCCGAAGGGCTACGACCACAAGTACGTCTACTCGCACTTCGGCTACAATCTCAAGGTCACGGACATGCAGGCGGCGGTCGGCTGCGCTCAGCTCAGGAAACTGCCCTCCTTCGTCGAAAAAAGGCGGCAGAACTTCGCACATCTGAAGGCGGCGCTCAAAGGCGTCGAGGACAGGCTCATCCTGCCCGAGCCGTGTCCGCAGTCGGAGCCGAGCTGGTTCGGCTTTTTGCTGACCTGCCGCGAAGGCGTCCGGCGCGAGCCCGTCGTGCGCGCACTCGAAGCGCACGGCATACAGACGCGCATGCTGTTTGCGGGCAACCTCGTCAAGCATCCGTGCTTCGACCGCATGAGAGAAGAAGGGCGAGGCTACCGCGTCGTCGGCGAACTTGCGGCGACCGACCGCATCATGAACGACACCTTCTGGCTCGGCGTCTACCCGGGCATGACGGAGGAGCAGATCGACTACATGGCGGAGGTCCTGCACAGCGTCCTCAACGGATAGGGGAAATTGCGGCGCGGCAGGGAGGTGGATTCGTCACGCGGCTTTGCACCTTGCAAGCGCAGGAGGCTTTATGAAAACCATACTTGAGGCATTCGAGGTCTTTGGCGAGCGCCTTTCGCCCGATGCGCCATTTCCCGCGCAGGATTTCATGCGCGTCATGGAGCCTGTCTTTGCGGCGGCGGGCTACCGCACGCCGCGCGCTTTCGGCGAGCGCTCCGAGATCCTCGTCATCATGGACGCGGGCGTCGGCGACTTCATCTGCCTTTCGGGCACCCTGCGTGAGATACGACGCCTCTATCCGCAGGCGGCGATCACGCTCGTGATCTTTCCGCCCGCTTTCAAGCTCGCCGAGCAGTGCCCGTACATCGACTTTCTGCTCGGCAATGAACATCTTCCCGTCCTGCGCCCTTTGTCAGAGCTTTTTGCAGCGCACGCCGGGTATGCGGCGGAGCATCTTTTGGGGCAGCGCTTCGATCTCGCCTTCGTATTCGGGCACTATGCGAGCGCCTACCTTCTCGCCTACATGGCAGGCGCGAAGGAGCGCATCGGCCATGTGAAAGACTTCGCCGAGGGCGGACTTTCGCGCGAGGCGTGTGCGGCGCTTCTGACGCGCGGCTTCAAACCGCCCGCACGCGCGCTGCACCTCGCCGATCGCTATTTCGACGTGCTCAATCAGCTCCTCGCCGCGCCCGTGGCAAATCGCTCGCTGGAGCTCTGGCTTTCGCGCGAGGATATCGCGGGCGTGCGCGAAAAGCTCGCGCAGCTCGGCGTGCCGCTTGCCGGGCGCAGGCTCTTCGCCGTCTGTTTGGGCGGCAGCGCGAAGCGCAAGCATTGGCCGCCCGCTTCTTACAGTGCCTTCTTGCGTCTTCTTTTACAGGAGGAGCCGCGGGCGTTCTTCCTGCTCCTCGGCGGCAGGGACGATCGGGCGGAAGCCGCAGACGTCGAGCGTGTGCTCGGCGAAGCCCAGGCGCTTTCGCTTGCCGGTGCGCTCGATTTCCGCGAGACGGCGGCCGCCATCACGCTGTGCGCCGCCTACATCGGCAACGATACGAGCCTTTTGCACATCGCGGCGGTCGTAGGGCTGCCCACGCTCGAAATCTGCTGCTATGCCGCTGACTTGCCGCTCGATGAAAAGGCGATTCCCATGAGCTACTATCCGTACCGCACGGCTGCCGTCGTCGTGCAGCCCGCGCGCGCGCTGGCAGACTGCGCCGAGGAGCCGCGCGATGCTTACGGCTGCAAGCACACGGGGGAAGCGCACTGCATCGCCTCGATCGCGCCTGCGACGGTGCTCGAAGCGTATCATCTGCTGCAGCAGCAGGCGGCGGCAGGGAAGCGGCAGCCGCTTTTCGTCTGCGAAGAAGAGGCGTGACGGCGTGCACGCTGCCGGACGTGGTAGCGCATGGAGATAAAGTGCTGACGCAATGAGGAGACGATACGATGCTCGATATGCCTTTCAATGAAGTCCTTTATGGGGAAATGGCGGCATTTTTCTCGGAGAAGGACGCTGGAGATATCTTGCTTTTCGGCATGCCGAGCGCCTGGGAGGAGCGCTTTCGGCAGGATTTTCCAGACGATGTATTTCGGACGGCTTCGCTGCAGACGGAGGTGCCGGAGACCTGGCACGGCAGCTTTTCTCTGATCGTCGCGGCGCCCGGCATTGAGGAAGTGGCTGCCGTGGAGAGCCTGCTCGAATATCTGCATGTGCTTCTCACGCCCGGCGGCGCTCTGATCGTGCCCTTTCGCAACGCCTGCCACTGGAGCGTCTTTCAATCGTGGTGCGACGGTGAGATGCGTTACAGTACGAATCCTCTGCTCAGGGGGCAGGGCAGGCTCTTTTCTTTTCCTGAAATCAAGAT
>CAMURM010000345.1 GCA_947097535.1 uncultured Selenomonas sp. | reverse complement strand
GTGCTCGGCTATACGGGAAGCTACAAGGGCACGCGCGTTTCCGTACAGGGCACGGGCATGGGCATGCCGTCCATCGCCATCTATGTGCACGAACTCATCAGCGTCTACGGCGTGAAGAAGCTCATCCGCGTCGGCAGCTGCGGCGCACTCGCCAAAAGCCTCCACATCCGCGACGTCGTCATCGCGCAGGGAACGACGACCGACTCTTCCATGCCGCGCAATATCTTCGGCTCCTCCGTCAGCTTCGCACCGCTCGCCGACTTCGCTCTCTTAGAAAGCGCCGTGCGGCACGCGCGCGAAAAGGATCTAGCCGTCCATGTCGGCAACGTGCTGTCGCAGGATCGCTTCTACGACGACGAGATCGACTTCGCCAAGCTCCTCAGCTACGGCGTGCTCGCCGCCGAAATGGAAACGGCAGCACTCTACCTGATTGCCGCAAAGTTCGGCGTGCAGGCACTCGGTATCTTCACCGTCAGCGACCACATCACCTGCGACGAACCGCGCGCGACGCCCGAAGAGCGCGAGCGCTCCTTCAACGATATGATCGAGCTTGCGTTAGAAAGCATCATCCATGAATAAAAACCATCTTCCCGTGTCTGTCCTATTTATCGAAATAACACAGTAAAGCGAAATACTAATGAAAAGACGGTGCACAAGCCGCTGGGGTTTGTGCACCGTCTTTTTCTTTTGCCGAAGCAGTTTCAGCGTGCGAAGTCGAGTGCGCTCTTTAAGATCACGCGATCCTTGAAGCGCGTGTCGCCTCCGTCGATGCGCATCATGGCAGTCTTTTCCTGCCACCGGGGCAGTTTCGTCTTGTTCCAGTCGAGCAGGCAGCGAAGCTCCTTCAGGCTCGTCTCGAACGCCGCTCTGCCTTCGCCGAGATGCTCGTCGCGCCAGCGGCGGAAGGCGGTGCGGTATTGCGTGCCGTCGTTTTCTTCGAGACTCTCGCGCCAGGCGTTATCCTGGAAGAGGCTTGCGAATTGCTTCTCGCGATCTTCAAGCAGGAGGCATGCCTTGATGCGCACGGAGCCCATGCCGAGCGATTTTCCCTGTCCGAGTTTGAAGCAGATGTCCTCGCCTGCCTCGCCGAGGGAGAAGACTTCGAGCAGGGCGCCGAGCTCTTCGGGGCGCAGAGCCTTGAAGCGGATGCAGCCGGAAAAATGCGTGCCGGCTGCGAGCGGGCGGATCTCCTGCGTGCCTTTGACGACCTTGTCACGCTCGGGGTCGAGCCGCCACGAATCCGCCGTCGCCGCTTGGTGCCAATAGAGTTTGTAGCCGCGGATGGCGGCGTTCGTGTCCCAGTGGACGGGCTCCTTGCCCGCTTGCTTCAAATAGAGCTGAAAGGATGTAGGGTTCGGCGTCATCAAAGGATGGGAGCGTGACGGCGCGAGGTGATCGGCCGTGCCCTCGAGTGCGGCATCCTCGAAGAAGACGCGACCCGCCCAGAGCGCCTTGCAGCCGAAGATGGCATCAGCAAAGTCAATCGTGTCCTTTTGGAGCGCTTCGGGCACATGATCGGCGATGGATTTTTCGTAGGGGATGCGGTAATAGCGGCCGTGACCGAAGTGTTGGACGACGCCGTCCTGCGCCATGTAGAAGCACGGTGCGCAGAAGGTGACATCTTTGCTGTTGGTAAATCTTTTAGCATTCCCTCCTGTGAGCGCTTTCGGTCTTTCGTTCCGGCGGGCAATCTGCAGCAAATTGAAGCGGCCGCGGCTCTTGTCCTCGCGGTAGCCTTTAAGGACGCTTTCGGGTACGGGAAGGCGGTGCTTCTCGCTCCAATCTGCATTTTGGATGCAATAATAAATTTTCTTTTCTTTGGGAGATTTGCCAGTGATGACATTGGCACTATGCTCTTTGTAGTTCCAGTCAATCCGGGCTTTTTCCTGCAAATCGCCATCTGGTATCAACATACCTTGTTTTTCAGCGGGGCAGATAAAGTACTTTCCACGCGCTTGGATGAGGAAGCCGGGCTTTGCCTTGGATATGGTCTTTTCCTCTTCTACTTCGACCGCTTGGTCACCTTCGCCTTCCATCCTTTTCACTTTTATAGTTTCGATCATGCGCGTCCTGTAGTAGTCACCAAGGTCGCTTCCCTGTTCGACGAGTGCACGGAAGTAGAGGTGGCGCTCGGTGAACTCGGCGCCGGGGCGCATGGCGCCGCAGGAGATCATGCGCACCATTTGCTTCATGAAGCCGCGCAGTGTGCTGCCTGGCAGGAGCGGCTCGCCGAGCGGCGAGAAGAAGTCCGTGCCGCTGCCGCCGATGAACATCGGGGTCAACGTCTCGATGGAAAGCTCGATGCGCCCGCTCTTCGCGCCTTCCTGGCACACATAGTCGCGGTAGCGCGCGAGGCGTTCCGTTTCCTCCATCTTGTGCCAGTCGAGTCCCTGGTCGAGCGGCGCAGGCACGATCGCCTCTGGCAGCGATACGAAGTTGTAGGGCGCACTCGCAGGCTCCGTTGTCTTCGGGCGCGGTGCGGCGCCGCCCGAACCGCGTCCGCCACCGCCGCCGCTGTAGCCACCGCGCCCGCCA
>CAMURM010000344.1 GCA_947097535.1 uncultured Selenomonas sp. | reverse complement strand
GATTAACCTGCACTTGGACGGTATCATAAAGATAGCCGCTCTTCTCTCGCATGTAGGCGAGAGAACTTGCGAGCGTCTGCACCGTGATACAGTTGATGACGATGAAGCCGCCGGGTTTCAATCGTTTGTCGAGAAATTCAAGGATCTCTTCCAGATGGCTTCCCGTGCCGCCGATGATTGCCGCATCAAGACGTTCGGGCAGCTGCTCCAGTCCCGCCGGCGCCTCGCTCTCGATGATCGTGATGTTCTCGATGCCGAATTTCGCCGCATTCTGACGGATGAGCTCGACCGCTTCTTTTTTGCGCTCCACGGCGTAGACATGACCCGCCTTCGCCAGAAGCGCCGCCTCGATGGAAAGCGACCCCGTGCCGGCGCCGATATCGCAAACGATATCATTTTTTCCGATCTTCGCCCCCGCCAGTGTCAGGATGCGGATCTCCTTCTTCGTCATCGGCACTTTGCCGCGGATGAATTCTTCGTCTTCGATGCCTAAAAAATGTTTCATGCCTTCACCACCAAAACACCATGAGAGATTTCCGCTGCAGACGCCGCCTCAGCAAGTGTCGTATGAATGATTTCCTCATCTTCATAAGACAGCCGTGAGCATATATGAAGCTCTGCAGCAGACGGCCAGCCAAGCTCCATAAGGCGCTGTGCAATCGTGCGCGAATTGTTCGATCGATCCGTCAAAAGTCCGAGCAGGGCGCCCTCCTTGTAAGCAATCTCTTTCGCCTGCGGCACGCGCCCGTGGAAGGACGCGAGTCTCGCCTCATGCCAAGGCAGAGCAAGGCGCGCAAATGCCATCTGCAGGGAACTTACGCCGGGGATGACGACGAGCGCCTGCGGCGGGAACTCACGCCGCAGAGCATCGAGCAGCGAATAATAGCCGGGATCGCCTGAAACCATGACGACAACGTGCGTCTTTTGAAGCTTCTCCCGAATGAACGAAAGGACGGCGTCTATATCGCCGCGAATCGTCATCGTCTCCTGCCCTTGCCTGGCGAAATCCGCCAGGGCGCGGCTGCCGCCGACGAGCACCTCCGCGCCCTCGATGGCAGCGCGTGCCGCCGGCAGGACAAAATCGGGAGTGCCCGGTCCAATACCTGCCACTACGATTCTATGTTCCAATGAAAATCCCTGCCTATCTCTCTTGCTGTATCATCCATGCCCAAGAGCTCCCCCTTGAGCGTCGTCATCGCCGTACCCACGCGCAGATCTTGGAATACATACCGCTCGGCACGAGCCGAAGCACGCGCACAAAGGATGCCATAGACCCGTTCCAAGCCGTATTCGGCAAAAAGCGGCAAGGCCTCTTCCGTCGTCGTCGCCGCAAGGATGCGGCGCACCGCTTCCTGCGGCAGGCCTTCTGCCGCCGCGTAGGCAGCGAGCGCTTCCAAGCGGCCGTCCGCTATGCGGTTGTGCGTATAAAAGACACCTGCCGCAACCTTCGAGAGCTTGCCGATATGACCGAAGAGCAGCACGCGCTTGAGCTTTCTTTCCGCCGCACGCTCCAACATGAAGCCGATGAAGTTGCTCGTCTGCACGACAGCCTCGCGCGGCAGGCCGAAGCGCACCGCCGCATTCTCGCCCATCTTGCCCGGCACGAAGATCTGCGTGTCGAAGCCTGCTGCAAGAGCCACATCCATCTGCGGCACGAGGGAGTTTTTGAAGCCTTCCTCCGACATAGGGCGCAGGACGCCTGTCGTGCCGATGACGGAAATGCCGCCGACAATGCCGAGGATCGGATTCAGCGTGCGTTTTGCAAGTTCCTCACCTGCGGGAATCGAAATCGTGACGTCCGCACTGCCGTCCTTGCCGAGGATTTCCTCGATGACGTTGCGAATCAGCTGGCGAGGCCCCGGATTGATCGACGGCTCGCCCGGCGGCACGGAAAGCCCTGGCTTCGTGACCGTGCCGATGCCGCGCCCCGCATGGAAATGAACGCCGCTCCCCTCAGGGCGAACGACGACTTCCGTAAAGACGGAAACGCCATTCGTGATGTCTGGATCATCTCCTGAGAACTTCACGACCTCGGCACGCGCTCCCGACGGCGTGCGGATGACTTCTTGAATCGGAATGTGAAGCGGCGTGCCGTCGAGAGCCATGATCGTCACTTTCTCGCAATACTCTCCGTCAAGAAACAGGAGCGCCGCCTTCGTCCCAGCCGCCGCACAGGCTCCTGTCGTGTAGCCGCTTCGCATCTCCTTCGCCATCGCACTCACTCCTCCACACTACAATGCTTTTATTGTACAGGGAAACTTCGAGAAGTCAAGCCCAAAAGGCACAGACCGTCCCCATAAAATCTAAGCCCCGGCACACAAGAAGTGCAGCCGGGGCTTGAGGAAGCACAGATATTTCCCATACTTCTTTGATGCTTTTCCTATTGCAATATCCCCAGCTCGCGCAGCCGCTTGAAATCAATCGTTGTCTTGCGGTGCGGATGACGAGCGAGATACTGCTGCCGCTCAGGCTCCGCTGGATGGAAGCTTACGAGAGGCGCAGCTTTTGCATAGCAGTGACGCGTCAACTTCTTGTTATGAT
>CAMURM010000343.1 GCA_947097535.1 uncultured Selenomonas sp. | reverse complement strand
TTGCGGATGATCATGCCCGAGAGCGCGAGGATGCCGAGGTCGGCGACGAAGCCGATCGGCTCGCCCGTCAGGTACATGCCGAAGGCGACGCCGATGATCCCTAAGGGTGCCGTCAGCAGTGTGATGAGCATGGCGCGCGCGCTTCGCACTTGGAAGATCAGCAGCGTCATGATGATGAAGATCATGGCCGGCACGGGCACGAGAAGGTACTTCATCGAGTCCTCGCTGTCCGCAAGGCTGCCGCCCGCTTCGATCGCATAGCCTGCAGGCAGCTTCTCGCGCAGCTCCTTCGTCGCCGCAAATGCCTTCTGCGCCGCATCCGTCGGCGTGCCCGCTAGGATGTCGGCGCGCACGGTCACGGCGGGCTTCAGGTCGCGCCGCCATATAATGCCGTTTTCCGCACCGTAGGAGATCTTCGCGACCTGCGCGAGCGGCACATAGCCCGCCTGCGGCAGGTAGATCGGCAGCTCTTCCAGACGCGAGAGGTCGTCGCGGTCAGCCGCCTTCAAACGCAGCATGATATCCACCGTGCGGTCGCCCTCGTAGAGCTCCGCCGCCTTCACGCCCGAAAGCTCCGTGTAGAGCATCTGCTGCACCATTTGCGTCGAGAGGCCGAGCGCCCTGAGCTTGTCCTGATCGAGTGCGAGGTGCATGACCTTGCTCTTCTCCTGCCAGTCAAAGTTCACGTCGCGCGTGTTCGCATCGCTCGCGACGATGTCGGCGACCTCGTCTGCGAGCGCCATGACCTTTTCCTTGTCGGGACCTTCGACGCGCAGCATGATGGGGTACGCGGCGGGCGGCCCCGTCTGAATGAACTTGAGGTTCGCGCGCACGTTCGGGAAGTTTTCCGCCAACTCCGTGCGGATCTTCGCCGTCAGATCTTCGCGCGATTCCTTGTCGTTCGCGACAATGACGAACTGCGCGTAGTTGTCGGCAGGCAGCACGGGATCGAGCGTCAGCACGAAGCGCGGCGCGCCCTCGCCGACGTAAGCGGAGTAGTTGCGGTATTCGCCCGCAAGACCGTCGAGGAAGGCGGCGAAGCGCTTCGCCTCGCCGTCCGTGTTCTTCATCGACGAGCCTTCGGGCAGGCGCATCTCGACGATGATCTCGGGGCGCAGGGACGGCGGGAAGAAGTCCTGCCGGCAAGCGCCCAAAAGAGCGATGGAGGCGGCAAAGACGAGCGCCGTCACCGCGAGCACGAGGGCGCGGTGCGCGAGAAAGGCTTCGATCACGCGGCGAAACACGCGGTAGAAGCGCCCCTGATAGAGCACGACCGCGCCCTTCTCGTCGCGCTTCGGCGCAATGCGGATGAGATGGTAGCCGAGGAGCGGCGCGACCATGACAGAGATGATCCACGAAAGCAGCAGCGCTGCGGCGATGACGGGGAAGAGCGAGGCGCAGAACTCCGCTGCCATGCCCTTCGAGAAGGCGACGGGGATGAAGCCCGCACACGTAATCAGCGTGCCCGTCAGCATGGGCAGCGCCGTCGCACGGAAGGCATGCGACGCCGCCGAAAAGCGGTCAAGCCCCTCTTCGAGCTTGACACTCATCATCTCGACGGCGATGATCTCGTCGTCGACGAGGAGTCCGAGCGCGATGATGAGCGAGCCCAAGGACACCTTCTGCAGGTCGATGCCCGTGCCGTACATGAAGAGGAAAACGCCCGTCAGGACGAGCGGGATGCAGCAGGCGACGACGAGCCCCGTGCGCAGGCCGAGCGTCAAAAAGCTCACGGCGAGCACGATGATGACGGCTTCTCTCAGTGTATCTACGAAATCGTCGATCGACTCTTCGACGACCTGCGGCTGATCGGATACCTGATGAATCTCCAGTCCGAGCGGCAGCTCTTCCTTGAGCGCGGCGATCTTCTGCTTCAAGTCCTCGCCGAGCGTCAGGATGTTGCCGCCCGGGCGCATGGAAACGGCGATGCCCACAGCGGGCTCGCCATTGAAGTACATCTTCGGCTCGGCAGGCTCGGCGTAGCGGCGCTCGACGCTCGCGATGTCACCGAGGCGGAAGGTGCGTCCGGCAGCGCGGATCGGCAGCGCGCGAATCGCTTCGATGTCGTCGAAAGCACCCGAGGCTCGCACATAGACGTTGTCCGTCTGCGTCTCGATCATGCCCGCGGGCGTCATCTCCTCCTGCGTGCGGATGGCGGAGAGAATCGCAGCGGGCGGTATGCCGAGCTCTGCGAGGCGCTCGCGCGCCGCCTCGACGTAGATCCTCTCGGGCTGCACGCCGATGAGCTCGACCTTCTGCACGTTTTCGACCGTGAGCAGCTCGCGCCGCGTCTTTTCCGCCTGCGAGCGCATCTCCTCGTACGACCAGCCGTCGCCCGTCACGGCGTAAACCGAGCCGAAAACATCATCGAAACGGTCGTTATAGTAGGGGCCGTAGACGCCGTCGGGCAGCGCGCGCTTCTCATCCTCGCAAAGATTTCGGACATCGCGCCACGTCGGACGGATATCCTCCTTCGCCGTCTCGTCATCGAGCGTCACATAGATGACCGCCTGTCCCTCGCGCGAATAGCTCTTGAGCTCCTTGA
>CAMURM010000342.1 GCA_947097535.1 uncultured Selenomonas sp. | reverse complement strand
TAGATGCCGAGCTCTTCGGCGGGCGTGCGCGTGACCATCTCGACGACGCGCTCGATGGGCGCGCGCGTCGTCTTCGCGAAGTTCCTGACCGCCTCGTTCATCGCGAGCACGCTGCCGGCGAGCGTGCCGTCGGCAAGCTCAGCGCGCTCGCCCCTGACCGTGACCTCCTGCCCGCCAAGCTCGAAGGCGCCGCTTCCCATGCCGGCGGCGCGCATGGAGTCCGTCACGAGGATGATGTTCCTGCCGTCCTTCGCGTGATAGAGGATGCGCTGCGCCGCCGGGTCGACGTGGATGTTGTCGGCGATGAGCTCGCAGTTGACCGCCGTATCGAGCGCCGCGCCGACGACGCCGGGCTGGCGCTGATGCAGGCCGCTCATCGCGTTGAAGCAGTGTGTGATGTGCGTGACGCCGTGCTTCTCTATGACCTCAAGCGCCGTCTTGTAATCGGCGCTCGAATGACCGATGGAAACGAGGATGCCCGCGTCGCGGCAGCGGTCGATGAACGTGTACTTGCCGTCAAGCTCCTCGGGCGCCAGCGTCACGATGCGCACGACATCCTCGAAGGATTCGATCCAGTCGTAATCGGCGCGCACGATGCGCTCCTCCGCCTGCGCGCCCTTATACGCCTTGCTGATGAAGGGGCCTTCCATGTGGACGCCGAGGATGCGCGCGCCTTCGGGCGGCACGCGCATGGCGCCGCGCGCGCGCTCGAAGGCGGCGTGCACGGCGTCCTCCGTCGCCGTCATCGTCGTCGCGAGCCACGAGGAAACTCCCGTGCGCGCGAGGTAGCGGCCGATGGCGGGCAGAGCTTCAGGCGCCTCGTCCATGACGTCCCAGCCGCAGGCGCCGTGCACATGCACGTTGATGAAGCCCGGCGAGACGAAGAGGCCGTGCGCGTCGTGCACCTCGTCGATGCCCGCCTCCGCCTCCACCTCGTCCATGTCGATGATGCGCTCGATGCGCTCGCCGTAGAGGATCGCCATGTCGTCCATGACGCGGAAATCACCCTCCATGTTCGGCAGCAAGAGCCGCCCGTTGATGATCGCCTTCATCTGACTTTTCCCGCCTCCCCCGTCGAGCTCCCGGCTTCTGCCCTCGCCTGCGCTTCCCTGCGGCGCATGAGGTGATGATAGAGTGCGCCGACCATCCCCGCGTCGTTGCCCAGCTCGGCAAAGGCGAGCCGCGTTGCCGAGCGGAAGGCGCGTGGCAGCGCCTCCTCCAGGTCCGCCTGCAGGCGCGGCGCGAGATACTGCTGCTGCGCCATCACGGCGCCGCCCAGGACGATGCGCTCGGGATTGAGCATGCAGCAGATGTTCGCGATCCCCTCGGCGAGCGGCGTGACGAGCCCCGCGATGGCGTTCACCGCGTCGGCGTCGCCCGCGCGCGCCCAGTCGAAGACCGTCTCGCCGTCGATCCCCTGCTCTGATATACCGTGCGCCCGCGCCGCGCGCTGCACCATGCGGCGCACGGAGGCGAGGTCGCCGAGCCTGCCTTTGGCAAGCGTCATGCTGCCGACCTCGCCCGCACTGTAGTTCGCGCCGCGCCAGAGCCTGCCGTTGAAGAGGATGCAGCCGCCGACGTCGGTGCCGACCGTCAGACAGACGAGCGAGCGCGCACCGCGCCCGGCGCCCTGCCAATACTCGCCGAGCCCCGCGCAGTTCACATCATTCTCGACGGTGCACGAAAGCCCCGTCTCCGTCTCGACGAGCGATTTGAGCTCCAGACCCGTGTAGTCCTTGATGCTCGGCCCTGCGTAGACGATCCTGCCCGCCACGGGGTCGACGATGCCGAGCGTCGATATAGCGACACCTGCAGCACCGCGCCCGGAAAAGGCGTCGATGATGGCGAGCACCTTCTCGGCGACGCCGCGTGCGCCCGCCGTCTGCCCTTCCGTCGGCACAGAGCCCTTCTCGCGCAGTCTGCCGCCTGCGGCAAGCGCGTACTTGATCGCCGTACCGCCAATATCCATGCAAATGAAATTTTCTTCCATTGACTCCCATCCTCAAAGCATTGAACATCGTTCCTATCACTATAGCACAGGAAAAGCGCGCGCGCAATGGTGGTGACAACGCGCGGCGCATAAAGTATAATAGAAACAAGAAACCAATGCCCGCACGAGCGTTGCCTCGCCTCAGCGAAAGGTAAACGGCGAAGAGCACACGGCAAGCGCGGCGGGCGGAACGGAGCAACCTCATGAAAATCTTCCTTTACCTCGGCCTCCTCCTCATCATCTTCGGCGCCTTCGGCTTCGGCTACACCTACACGACCGACCACCGCACGGCAAAGAGCCTCTCCGCCTACTGCAAGATCGACTTCCAGGGCTCCTACGACGAAAACGGGCGCGTCGAGGGCGCGACACTCACGATGTGGGATTACCGCTACAGCAGCGCGCGCCCCAAGCCGCTCGTGACGATTTCCGCCGACGGCGACGCCTGGGACATCGACGCCATCGTCAAGCAGGAACCGCCGAGCTACGACCTCAAGGAATACAGCCCCGAGACCTCGCTGAAGAACACGAACAAATTCTTCCTCAACGTCTCGCCCCAGC
>CAMURM010000341.1 GCA_947097535.1 uncultured Selenomonas sp. | reverse complement strand
CAAGGGCTTCGCCGTCGTCGCCGACGAGGTGAGAAAGCTCGCCGAGCAGAGCGAGCAGGCAGCGCAGCAAATCAATGATGTCATCGGCAAGAACTCCGCGCAGATTGAGAGCGCATTCTCGCTGACGAAGGAGCAGGAAGGCGCAGTCAAGGAGAATGTGTGCGAGGTGCAGGCGGCTGACGAGAAGTTCGCGAGCATCGCGGAAGCCGTCAAGGCGCTGATCGAGGAGATCGAGACGCTCACGAAGATCACGGGGCAGCTGACGAAGGATGCGGCGAGCACGACGGACATCGTGAACCAGGTCGGTGCGGTGTCGCATACGGTGCAACAGAAGGCGACGGACGTTTCCGCCGTCTCCGAGGAGCAGGCGGCATCGACCGAGGAAATCGCCGCCGCGAGCCATACGCTCGCGGAGCTTGCACAGAAGCTGCAGGACGGTGTCTCGAAGTTCCGGCTTTGAGATAAGATAAGAAGCTGATGCGCTGGAATAGGTGAAGAAAAACGGCGAAGGGGCGAGCCTGAGGGCTTGCAGCCCCTTCGCCTCTTTGTTACGGGATCCTCACCTTGCTCTTTCATAAGGAGTGCGGGAAATTGCGGATGGAGGCGCAGGAAAAAGAGGAATTTCCCCCCTCACTGGCGAAGTAAAAAATATTCATGGGAGATTTCGGGAGGGAAGTAAGATGATGGATTTCAAGGACAGCGAGATCAAGCGGATTCTCGTGCCTTACGACGGCTCGGAGCAGGCGCAGCAGGCGGTTCGGCAGGCGGCGCACATCGCGCGGCTGCAGGGGGCGGTGCTCATGCTGCTCTCGGTCGTCGATCTCAATGCGGAGGTCGCCGCCTTCGAGCGCGTGAGCATGGGCGGCTATGTGCCCGCGGAGCTCAAGGAGGGCGCTTATAAGGAGCTGACGAAGATCCTGCGCGAGGTGCCCGAGGACATCCGCGTGAACAGCATGGTGGAGATCGGCTCGCCTGCCGAGGTGATCGTCGAGACGGCGGACGATGAGGGCTACGACCTCGTCGTCATGGGCAGCCGCGGCCTCGGCAGGCTTCAGGGATTCTTGATGGGCAGCGTCAGCCAGTATGTGCTGCAGCACGTCCACTGCCCCGTCATGGTGGTTCGCTGATATGCAGGAAAACGATAAGAGGACATCTCCCATTTCCCGACTCTTTCGCAGCGAGGATGACGCAGCGCGCCTGAGGCGCGGCGTCGTCCTTTTTGCGCTTTTTTTCCTCGCGGCGTTCCTCGCGCTCGGCTGGCACGCCTACGACAGCGCGCGCACGTCGAATGCGACGATCTGGAAGGAAAAGGTCGACGCTGACATGCGCGGCGTCCTGCTCCTTTTGGATGTGACGCATCCCGGCGATTGGACGGTGCAGGACGGGCGCATCTACAAGGGTGGCCGCCTGCTCAACGACAACAACAGCTTCGTCGACCATCTGAAGGAGGTCACGGGCTCGGAGATCGCGCTCTTCGTCGGCGACAGCGTCGCGGCTTCGACGTACGACGCGGGCGGCAAGCGGCTCGCGGGGCAGAAGGCGGACGGCGCCGTCACGAGGATCGTGCTCACGGGCTGCACGCCGTACCTCGGCCGCTCCGACCTCGGCGGGACGCGCCCCATCGGCTCGTATCATACGCTCTTCGACGCGGACGGTGAGGCGATCGGCATGATCTTCGTCGGCGTGCCCGAGGCGGCGGAGGAGCGCTCACTCGGCACGCTGACAAATTCGCTGGCGCTGGCGGGGCTCTTGCTGCTCCTGCTCGTGCTCACGGGGCTGGGGCTCTTACTCGCCTACACGGGACGCATCGCGCTCCACTTAAAGCGCGCGGGCGAGGAGGAAGAGGCGCCCGCGCCCGATGTCTCGGATGTGCCGACGGCGGAGATCCTCCACGCGCCGCAAGAGCCCGTGCCGCTCGCACAGGCGGCGTTCGAAGCGGTGCCCGCCGAGGCGCTCTCGCGCATGGGTGCCTTCTGCACGACACTTCTGGCGGGCACGGAGGCGCAGGCGCAGGCGATGGAGTCGGCGCTCGCGCAGGTCGGCACACTGAAGGAGCAGGCGGAAAAGGCGGCATCGCTCCTCGCCGCCGCAGAGGACACGGATGAGACAGACGAGGCAGAGGAGCGAGCGAGGCGCGATGAGGTAGCAAAGGCGCGCCGCGAGCTCGGCGAGAGCCGCAAGGCGGCGAACGCGGCGGCGGAGCGCACGGGCGAGGCGGCGAGAGAGCTCAAGGCGGCAGATGAGATCGCGCGCGGTCTCGGCAAGCGCGCGGCGGCGATCGGCGAGACGCTCGTCGAGGTCGCGGAGCTCGCGAGCCAGACGAATCTCCTCGCCTTCAACGCGGCGGTCGAGGCGGCGCGCGCGGGCGACGTCGGCAGGCGCTTCGCCGCTGTCGCCGACGAGGTGCGCCGCCTCTCAGAGGACGTGGGCAAGCTCTCCTCGAATGCGGCAGAGCTTCTGACGGCGCTCGCGGACGACGTCGCCCGCACGGCGGCCGCCATCGAGGCGGGCGGCGCGGGCGCGAAGGAGAGCCGCGCGGCGCTTCGCACGCT
>CAMURM010000340.1 GCA_947097535.1 uncultured Selenomonas sp. | reverse complement strand
CCTGACGTGCGCGTGAACTGCCTCGCTCCCGGCATCACGGACACGCCGATCTATACGAATCGCGACTTCTCGCGCTTTTCGGGCATACCGATGGGGCGCGTCGCCGACGCTCTCGAAGTGGCGCGCGCGGCGCTCTTCCTCGTCTCGGATGAGGCTTCTTACATCACAGGCGCGGTGCTGCCCGTGGACGGCGGTGCGTCGCTGAAGTAGCGGAGGTGCTTCATGAAGGTCAAAGTATCAGACTATATCGCGGATTTTCTTGTCAAAAAAGGCATCACGCACGTATTCACCGTCGTTGGCGGCGGCGCCATGCACCTCAACGATTCTCTCGGGCACCACGAGAAGATTACGTCGATATACTGCCATCATGAGCAGGCGGCGGCGATGGCGGCGGAAGCCTATGCGCGCGTACATGGGCGCATGGCGGCGCTCTGCGTGACGAGCGGGCCGGGCGCGATCAATGCCTTGAACGGCGTTGCAGGCGCTTATCAGGATTCGATTCCGCTGCTCGTGCTCTCGGGGCAGATGAAATCCTCTCTGACGGTGCGGGCGAGCGGTCTGCCGCTTCGCACGCTGGGCGGACAGGAGTTCGACATCGTGTCAGCGCTTGATAATATGACGAAGTACGCGGAGATGATCACCGAGCCGCAGAAGATTCCCTTCGCGCTCGGAAAAGCGTATCACTTGGCGAAGAGCGGCCGCCCAGGGCCTTCGTGGCTCGATTTGCCGCTCGACATACAGGGAAGCTTCATCGACGATGACTTGCCGGGCTTCAAGGCTCATGCGCAGGAGGAATATGCAGATGTCGAGAAGGCTGCACATCATGTGCTGGAAAAGCTCAGAAGCGCCGAGCGTCCCGTGCTCTACGCGGGCAACGGCATCCGCCTCGCAGGTGCGGCGCCGCTCGTCGAGGAACTGGCGCAGCGCCTGTCAATGCCTGTCGTCACATGCTGGGACAGCATCGACCTCATCGCGACCGAGCATCCGTACTACTGCGGCAGGGGCGGCACGATGGGCGACCGCGCGGGCAACTTCGCCGTGCAGAACAGCGATCTGCTGCTCTCGATCGGCAGCCGACTGAGCATCTATCAGGTCGGCTACGACGTGCGACTTTGGGCGCGCGCGGCATATACGATCGTCAACGACATCGACCCCGCCGAACTGAAAAAGCCGACGCTCCGCGTCGACTATCCCGTGTGTGCCGATGCGGCGGACTTCATGCGTGCGCTTCTCTCGGCGGCGAAGGAGGATGAGCCGAAGGAAAACGGGGCATGGCTTGCGCAGTGCCGCAGGTGGAAGAGCGAGTACCCCGTCGTGCGGCCCGAGCAGAAGGAAGCGGCGGGCAAGACGAACGTCTATGCTTTCATGGACGCTTTGAGCCGCGCTCTGCCCGAGGGCAGCATCACGGTCGTCACCAACGGATCTGCGAGCGTCGTCGGCAGCCAGTCGTACTTCATCAAGGAGGGCAGCCGCTTCCTCATGAACTGCGGCATCTCGTCGATGGGCTACGGCCTGCCCGCTGCCGTCGGCGCAGCCGTCGCGAGCGGCGAGTCCGTCGTCTGCATCGAGGGCGACGGCAGCATCATGATGAACCTGCAGGAGCTGCAGACCGTCGTCACGAACGGCTTGCCGCTCAAGATCTTCGTCATCAACAACAACGGCTACCACCAGATACGCCAGACGCAGAAGAACGTCTTCGGCAATGCGCTTGTCGGCGTCGGCCCCGAGAGCGGCGATCTCGGCTTTCCGTCGTTTGAGCGAATCGCGCAGGCGTTCGAGATGCCCTACATCAAGATTTCTTCCAACGCGGAGCTGCACGAAAAGATCGCGCAGGCGCTCAGAGAACCGGGCTATGTGCTCACGGAAGTATTCGTGACGGAAGAGCAGAAGTTCGAGCCGAAGTCCGCGACGAAGCGCCTGCCCGACGGGCGGCTGACGAGCCCGCCCCTGGAAGACCTCGCGCCGTTTCTGCCGCGCGAGGAGCTCGCGCGCAACATGTACATCCCGCTCATCGAGCCGGACGGAGGAAAAGCATGATCAACCTGCGCCATACAGGCATCTACGTCAGAGACTTGGCGCGCATGGCGTCGTTTTATTGCGAGGTCTTCTACATGCACGCGATATGCGAAAACGTCGAGCAGGGGGACGCGCTGCTTGCCGACCTCTTCCGGACGGCGGGTGCGAAGGTTCGGATCACGAAGCTCATCACGGAGCAGGGAAAGGCGAGCGGCGTAGGCGATATGCTGGAGCTTCTGGAAGTCATCGTCCCCCGAGGGCGGGAAGAGAAGACGAACTTGCCGATCGAGGCGGGGCTGCACATCGCCTTCGGCGTGCGCGATATGGAAGCGACTCGCATGGCGATTGCCGCGCATGGCGGCGCATGCGCGACGCGCGTGCACGATATGGGAAACGGCAACCTTTGCTGCTTCTGCCGCGATCCCGAGGGGAATTGGCTGGAGCTGATCGCGCGGCGAGATGTGCAGGAGGAAGGCTTGAGTCTCGGCAGATGAGCGGGATTCGTCTGCAGCGAGATACGGGAAAGGAGAAGGCGGCATGAAGA
>CAMURM010000339.1 GCA_947097535.1 uncultured Selenomonas sp. | reverse complement strand
TTCGACACGTTCCAGAACGAGTTCATGCTCTTCGTGGATTCGATGCAGAAGATCAAAAAGCCGAAGCGCGAGGATACGTCCGAGGTCAAGCGCATCGAGCTTCATGCGCATACGCGCATGAGCAATATGGACGCGGTCGTCTCCGCGGAAACCCTGATCAAGACGGCGGCATCGTGGGGCTGGCCGGCGATCGCCATCACCGACCACGGCGTCGTGCAGGCGTTTCCCGATGCGGCGAAGGCTGCGGCAAAGCTCGACATCAAGATCATCTACGGCATGGAAGGCTATCTCGTGCAGGAGGACTTCGAGCAGAAGCATGCGAACCATATCATTTTTCTCGCGAAGAATCTCAACGGTCTGCGCAACCTCTACCAAATGGTATCACTTTCCCATCTGAAGTATCTGCACCGGCAGCCGCGCCTGCCCAAGCACATCATCGAGGAGTACCGCGAGGACATCATCGTCGGCTCCGCCTGCGAAGCGGGCGAGCTCATCCGTGCCATCGTCGCCGAGAAGCCCGAGGAGGAGCTCTTGGAGATCGCGCGCTTCTATGACTACCTTGAGATTCAGCCGATCGGCAATAACGAGTTCCTCGTGCGCAGCGACAAGTTCCCGAATATCAAGAATGACGAGGATCTGAGGCGCATCAATCTCAAGGTGGCGGAGCTCGCCAGGAAGCTCGGGAAAATGCTCATTGCCACTTGCGACGTCCATTTCCTCAATCCCGAGGATGCCATCTATCGCGCCATCCTGATGAAGGGCAAGGGCTTCGAGGATGCGGAGATGCAGCCGCCGCTCTTCCTGCGCACGACGGAGGAGATGCTCGCCGAATTCGATTATCTGGGCGAAGAGGCGGCTTATGAAGCGGTCGTGACGAATCCGCGCAGGATCAACGATATGATCGAGAGGTTCAAGCCCATTCCCGACGACCTTTATTCGCCGATGATCCCGGGCGCGGCGGAGGAAATCCGCGCGATGTCGTACCGCAAGGCGCGCGCCATGTACGGCGAAAACCTGCCCGAGGTCGTCGAAGCGCGCCTGAAGCAGGAGCTCACGCCGATCATCGGCCATGGCTTCTCCGTGCTCTACCTCATCGCGCAGCGGCTCGTCAAGAAGTCGAACGATGACGGCTACCTCGTCGGCTCGCGCGGCTCGGTCGGCTCCTCCTTCGTGGCGACGATGACCGACATCACGGAGGTCAACCCCTTGCCGCCGCATTGGCGCTGCCCGCACTGCAAGTTCAGCGAGTTCGTCGAGGACGGCTCCGTCGGCTGCGGCTACGACTTGCCGAGCCGCAAGTGCCCCGTCTGCGGCACGGAGCTGCTGAAGGACGGGCACGACATACCGTTTGCCGTCTTCCTCGGCTTTGACGGCGACAAGGTTCCCGATATTGATTTGAATTTCTCGGGCGAGTATCAGCCCGTGGCGCATAAGTATACGGAGGAACTCTTCGGCAAGGACAACGTCTATCGTGCCGGAACGATCGCCACGGTCGCGGACAAGACAGCGTTCGGCTATGTGAAGAAGTTCTTCGAGGAGAAGGGCGTCAAGAAGCACAATGCCTACATCGCGAGTCTCGCCGCCGGCTGCATGGGCGTCAAGCGCACGACGGGACAGCATCCTGCGGGCATCATGGTCGTGCCGCGCAACATGGACGTGCACTTTTTCACGCCGATCCAGCGTCCCGCCGACGACAAGAACACGACGACGATCACGACGCATTTCGACTATCACTCGATCAGCAGCCGTCTCGTCAAGCTCGATATCCTCGGGCACGACGATCCGACGGTCATCAAGATGCTTGAAGACCTCACGCACCGCGATCCCAAGACGATACCGTTCGACGATCCGGCGACCCTGAGCATCTTTTCTTCGACGAAGGCGCTGGGGCTTGATCCCAAGGAGCTTGGAGCGAATTCGGGCACGTTCGGCATCCCCGAATTCCGCACGGGATTCACGCGCCAGATGATCGACGATACGCATCCGTCGTGCTTCAGCGACCTCGTGCGCATCTCGGGTTTTTCGCACGGCACGGACGTCTGGCTCGGCAACGCGCAGGATCTCATCCGCAGCGGTCAATGCACGCTGCGAGAAGCCATATCGGCGCGCGACGATATCATGATGTACCTGATTCACAGCGGCATCGACCCGCTCCTTTCCTTTCAGACGATGGAATCGGTCAGAAAGGGCAAGGGCATCAAGGAGGAGGTCGTCAAGGTTTTGCGTGAGGGCGGCATCCCCGAGTGGTACATCGAGGCGTGTCAGAAGATCAAGTACATGTTCCCGCGCGCCCACGCGACCGCCTACGTCATGATGGCATGGCGCATCGCCTACTGCAAGGTGCATTATCCGCTCGCCTTCTATGCGGCCTATTTCTCGATTCGTGCGGCGGAATTTGACGCTGATGTCGTGGCGCGCGGCAAAGACTATGTGAAGAAGCAGCTCGACGCATTGGAGGCGAAGGAAGCGCCCGACATCAAGGAAAAAGCGACGATCATCGTCCTGCAGCTTGCTTGGGAGATGTATCTTCGAGGCTTTTTTATGGAGCGCGTCGATATCTAC
>CAMURM010000338.1 GCA_947097535.1 uncultured Selenomonas sp. | reverse complement strand
GGCTTGAATCATATAGATGATTCATTTCTGCATTGTTTAGTTTTCAAGGAACACCACCGAATTTCTTCGGCTTGTTGCCGCTCGGTTGAGCTAGCTTATTCAGTATACTCGCTTCAGTGATTTTTGTCAAGCACCGTTTTTATGTCCGCCAAGACTACTATGCCGATCTTCTCCGAATCTTTCACTTGCTGCCCGCTCTGTTCGCGACTTGACCTATTGTACACGAAGCGTCGATGTCTGTCAACATCTTTCTTTCCTTGCATTTCATCCATTTATAGAGGACAAAACAGGGGCAATAAGATGTCATATAGATACAAAAAGAGCGATGAAACACAGAAACCAAGTCTGTGCTTCATCGCCTATCTTCCGTTACTCGACTTCCAGCTTCATTTCCGCCACAGGGGCAGCGTCGCGCTTCCTTGCGTAGAGCACATAGTAGAGTGCCGCGCACAGGAGTGCCGCTGCACCGCAGACGACATAGATGCCCTCGAAGCCGATGCTTTCCTTGAAGGCGCCGAGCGCATAGGGGCCGACGCCGAGGCCGAGGTCAAGGGCGATGAAGTACGTCGATACGGCAACGCCGATGCGGTACTCGGTGACGAGCTTGACGCAGATCGCCTGCCCGTTCGACATGAACGTACCGTAGCCGAGGCCGACGAACACGCCCGCGAGAAGCAGCATCCAGCTCCCTGTCGTGACACTCAGGAGCAGAAGCCCGATGGCAAGGCAGGCATAGGTCGGATACATCACGAAGTCCTCGCCCTTGCGGTCGAACATGACGCCCGCGACCGGGCGCGCCAAAGTGATCGTCAAAGCGTAGACGAGGAAGAAGACCGTGCCCGCGCCGATGAGTCCAAGTTCCTGTGCATACGTCGCGAGGAAGCTCAGGACGCTCGAATAGCTGATGCCCATGAGGAACGCGACGATGGAGATCGATGTGACCTTCGGCTCCAGGAAGTTGCTGATGCTGAACTCCTTGAGCTCCGCCTTCTTCTCTTCGGAAAGCTCCATCTCCGGCACCTTGAGCGCGACGATGGCGGCGAGGCAGACGACGAGCATTGCCACGCTGAAGCCGATGATGTAGTTGAACGGCATCGTATGCTGCATGAGCATGCCGAGGAAGGGGCCGATGGCGGCGGCGAGGCTCATGCTCAGGGCGTAGTAATTGATGCCCTCGCCGCGGCGTGCCGTCGGGATGATGCTTGAGACGATCGTGCTCGTCGCCGTCGAGGCGATGCCGTAGCCGATACCGTTCAGACAGCGGACGATGTAGAGCACGGAGAGAGAATCCACAAAGAAGTATAAGAGCGTCGTGGCGAGATAAAAGAGAATGCCCGCATAAAGCATGAACTTGCGTCCGTAAAGCTCAATGGAATGACCCGCGACCATGCGCGCGAGCAAGGTGCCGAGGATGAAAATTCCCGAAGCAAGCCCCGCCTCACTCATCGAAGCGTTGAGCGACTTGATCGCCTCAGATGCAATGATGACCATGAGCATGTAGTAGATGATATAGATCAGGAAATTCACCAGAGTATCAAGGATGAACTCCTTTGTCCACAACTTCTCGTGTTCCACGTTTAACAACGACCTTTCTTGTTAGAAGCACGATACATTTATCTGATCTATGCTTCCTTGAAAAATGAACTGTCCTCGATTATAGACACCGCCGTCCCTTTTGTATAGCGCATAAAAAAGATGGAGGTCATCGCAAAAAGCGATAACCTCCACCGTCCGATTCATTCGATTCATTCCTTCGCGTCCCCGCCGTCGCAATACGTCCGGCGAACATGCTCGACGTAGGTGTGGATATAGCGCAGGCGGGGATTGTCCGCCTTGTAGACGAGCACAGCGTCGAGCGTCATCTCCGGCGCGAGAGACGCAAAGCCGCAGGTGATGCCGAGCGCTTCGATGAAGCGGCGCGGCAGGAGAGCCGCCACGGGATTTTCGCGGCAGAAATGCACCATCGCATACGGCGTAGAAAGGCGCGCCGCTGCCATCGGCAAAAACTCGCCGAAGTAGCGCTCGTACACGCGGTTCATCGACGACTGCGCCGGATAAAATACGAGCGGCTTCTGCGCTGCCCAGGCGCGCGTCACCTCGCCCGCAGGCAATGATATGGCCGGTGCGTAGAAAACGATGTCATCATCGGAGAAGTGCACGCATTCCAATCCCTCGAAAAGTTTTTCTTCCGTGCGGTAAACAGACGCGACGTCGATGCGGTTTTCCATGAGCCCCTGTCGGATCTCTGCCTCCTCCATCTCAAAGACGTTGAGGCATATCTTTTCGTTCTGCTTTTGAAAATACGATACATGGCGATTCATGTGGACATCGCCCAGAGAGCGCAGCACGGCGACATTGAGCTCGGCGGGCACGCACTTCGCACTTTCCTGCAGCTCCGCCACAGCGTCCTGCAGCTGCTCAACGCAGGCGCGCGCCTTGACGAGGAAGTCTCTGCCTGCGTCTGTCAGATCGCTGCCGCGCGTCGAGCGGCGGATCAAGGTGACGCCGAGCACCTCTTCGAGCTTCTTCATCTGCACGCTGAATGCCGACTGCGTGATGTTCGCTTC
>CAMURM010000337.1 GCA_947097535.1 uncultured Selenomonas sp. | reverse complement strand
CATCGTCCACGCGGGCACGGGCAACGGCAGCATACACGAAGCGCTGCTCGCGACACTCGCCGATGCCGCAGGAAAAGGCATCGGCGTCGTGCGCGCGAGCCGCACGGGCGCGGGCGCGGTGCTCTTCGCCGAGAGCTCCTACGCGGACGCGGGCTTCATCGACGCCGACACGCTGCCGCCCGCCAAGGCGCGCATCCTGCTCGCTCTCGCGCTCTTAAAGACAAACGACCGCGACGAAATCCAGCGCATGTTCCGCGAATATTGACACAAAAGACGCGTGAAGAAGTCTTGTGCGTCCCACTGGAATAACTGCCCGCGATGGAGTATAATAGAGAGAGTATGATTTGGGGTCGTGTGCCGTCCGAAGGGAGAGTTACATGAAGGCCTATGAGTTGAAAATCGCTTTGCGCGGGCAGTCGCCGGAGGTTTGGCGGCGCGTTCTCGTGCCCGAGGAGCTGACGTTTTCGCAGCTCGCGCTCGTCTTCAACCTAGCGATGGGTTGGGAGAAGGAAACGGTGTTCTCCTTCCTGCTGCCGCACAAGAAGATGGTCATCACCGAACTGTCGGAAGAGCAGGCGCATGGCGAGCGTCTGAAAGAAGCTGCCGTGGTGCAAATCTACAGCCATCTGGAACGTGCGGGCGCCTTTCTTTACCTCTACGCAAACCGGCGCGAGATGCGCCACGACGTGCATCTGGAAAAGATTGTCGAGCCGTGGAGCGGCAGAGCGCCGCAGGTGCTCGAATGGAGCGGCGCGCGCACGGCGGCAGCAATACTCGAAGGCGCGAAAGATGCGGAAGACAGCGTCCGCTACGATATGGACGCCGTGAACGAGAAGCTCGCCCTTTGGTGCCGCCTTGACCGACGGCGCTACGAGGATCGCCCGCTGACAAAGCTGTACGAGGATATGGAGGCGGGGAGATACGGCTTTTCCGCCTACAAGTACAAAATTCGCTCCATCGAGGGGGCGAATGCCACACCAGAAGCACAGAAAACTTTCTTCTCCACGGTCTTTCACCAGCGCCTGCAGGATACGGAGGACGAAGAGCGCGTGCCGCCGACGCTTCGCGACATGTTCGCAGGCTTCGCCAAGGAAGAGCTGCTCTCGATTGCCGAGCAAAAAGGCATCGAGGTGCGCCACGGCATGCGCAAGCAGGACATCATCCGTCAGCTGACGAAGCAGATGCTCGATCCTCGCGTCATGGAAGAGTACTTCCTCTGCCTGAGCGACGAAGAGGTCCTTTCCCTGCAGCAGCTGCTCGCGAACCCCGACGACTTCGAGGAAGAATCAGAGCACAACTTCGAGACCCTTTCGACCGCGGGCTACATCGCCGAAACGCCCGAATTTGAACTCGTCATCTCGCGCGACGTCGCCGCAGGATTCATCCCCTTCGCCGTGGACATGGGCGAGGAGCTGTACAACAGGCGCAGAAGGCGCACATGGCTCATCAACACGATTCTCACGGCGAACGTCCTCTACAGCGTGACGCCGCTCGACATCCTGTGCCGCATCTACAACCAAGGCGGCATCGGCGACCTGAAGCCTGCGGAACTCAAAAAGGGAATGGAAAAGATTCCTCCCGAGTTCCTCGCCGGCTACTGGCAGCGAGGCGACGTCGTGATCTCCGAAGGGCTGGACGAAGAGGAGATCCGCGTCATCCTGGAATCGCAGGGCGACGGCGACTTCTATATCCCCGCCACAGAGGAAATCCCTCTCTTCGCACAGGGGCTTGCGCTTTCCGATCCGAACGACGAGCAGGCGCTTGGTCTCTTCTTCCACGAAACGCTCTCCTACGATGAGGAGGAAACCGTGGAAATCATGCGGCACATCCATTGGACGCTGCTCGCGGGCGCTCCCGTTTCCTTCGTGCGCGACATGCTCAAGGACGACGGCTATTTCGACGCTCTGACGAAGGAACAGGACGTCACCCTGCGCCGCCTGCTGAACCGCCTGCACGACAGCACGCGCTCCGTCGCGAACCGCGGCTTCACGACGAACGAGATCAAGGAGCTGCAGCAGGCAGAACGCGCCAAGAAGGAAGAGCGCAAGAAGGCCGCGCGCCAAAAGGTCGTTTTTTTGAAAGACAGGAACAAGGAGAAATCACATTGAGCAATCTGGACGTAGGTATCGTAGGTCTGCCGAATGTCGGCAAAAGCACCCTTTTCAACGCGATCACGAAGGCGGGCGCAGAAGCGGCGAACTATCCCTTCTGCACGATCGAGCCGAACGTCGGCGTCGTCGACGTGCCCGACGCGCGCCTTGCGGTGCTGCACGAGATGTACCAGTCGAAGAAGACGACGCCCGCCTCCGTGCGCTTCGTCGACATCGCCGGCCTCGTCGCTGGCGCGTCGAAGGGCGAAGGACTCGGCAACAAGTTCCTGGAGCACATCCGGCAGGTCGACGCCATCGCCCACGTCGTGCGCTGCTTCGAGGATACGAACATCACGCACGTCGCGGCGACAATCGACCCCGTGCGCGACATCGAGACGATCCTCACGGAATTGTGCCTTGCCGATCTCGAAGTCCTTGAAAAGCGCATCATGAAGCTCGCCAAGCTCGCCAAGAGCGGCAGCAAGGAGGCGA
>CAMURM010000336.1 GCA_947097535.1 uncultured Selenomonas sp. | reverse complement strand
GCCCGTTGATCTCCGTTTCCTCCTTCGCCTTGATCTTCACGTTGATGCGCGAAAATCCTTCGGCGAGATGCACGAAGTCCGCCGTGCAGCCAAAGCTCTCGAACTGCTTCTTCACGGCCTCTCCCGTAAAGCCCGCCACGAAGCCCAACGCGCGGCTCTCGTGCCCGAGGTTCTTCAAGACCACCGACACGTTGAGCCCCTTGCCGCCGGGCAGGATGTTCTCGTACGTCACGCGGTTGATCTCGCCCTTTTCGAGTGCGTCGAGCCGCAGGATGTAGTCGAGAGACGGATTGAATGTCACGGTGTAAATCATAGCCTTCACCTCAATCTAAGCTGACACCGATTATCGCAATTTCAGTATACCTTATAGATGAATGAAAAAGCAAGCGAAAAAAGGCTGCCGCAGGGAAATGCAGAAAGAGAGCCGCGCGCCGCCGCCCGCTGCTTCGGCGCGATGGACAGGCTCTGCACTTTCCTGCATGTTTTCCTGCGTCATACGGGAAGCGACCTTCTGAGCATCTGCGAGGCGCTGCGCCTCCTGCGCGAAGAAAGGCGGAGCATCAGCTCTTCCTGATGTGGCTGTAGAAGACGAGCACGCCGAGCGCATAGCCCGTGAGCATGAGGAGCACCATGGGCAGCGCCGTGTGGTCGCCCGCAATGCCGACGAGCGGCATCATGACGCCGCCGAGCACCATCGAGAAGAAGCCGATGAGCGCGGATGCTGCGCCCGCGTTCTTGCCCTGGCGCGAGAGCGCGAGCGAAAAGCTCGCCGTACCCATGACGGAAAGCGGCACGATCGTCAAAAAGAGCAGGCAGATGACGAGGGCGAGCGGCGCGATCCCTGTGCTGAAAGCGGCGAGGAGCAGGGCGCTGCCGACGAGCGGCACGAGGAGCGAGGCCTTGAGCATGGTCACGTCCCTGACGCGTCCCGCGAGGCGCGCAGGCAGAAGGCCGGCGAGGAAGAGCCCGGCGCCGATGCTGCCGAAGATCAGGCTGTAGCCCTGCGCGGAAACGCCGTAAATGTTCTGAAAGACGAAGGACGAGCCCGCGATGTAGGAAAAGAAGGCGCCGAAGACGAAGCATTGCAGGAGGCAGTGCCCGAAGAAGTAGCGGTCGCGAAGCAGCGCGGGAAAGGCGCGAAAGCTCGCCAGCATGCTCTTTTGGCGCGCCTCTTTCGGCAAAGTTTCACGCGTCTTGAGCGTCCAGAGCGCAAGGAGTGTGCCGATGGCGGCGAGCACGGCGAAGATGAAGCGCCACGAGGAAAAGAGGAGGATCTGCCCGCCGACGACGGGGGCAAGGATCGGCGCGAGCCCGTTCACGAGCATGAGGATGGCGAGAAAGCGCGTGAGTTCGACACCCTCGGCGACGTCGCGCGCGATGGCGCGCGCGATGACGATGCCGCTCGCGCCGGCGAATCCCTGCAGGAAGCGAAGCGCGAGAAAAGGTTCGATGGCGCCTGCGAAGAAGCAGCCCGCCGAGACGAGGGCGAAGGCGACCATGCCGAAAAAGAGCGGCAGCCTGCGTCCGAACATGTCGCTCAGAGGGCCGAGGAAGATCTGCCCGAGCGCCATGCCGAGCATTGTCGTCGTCAAGGTCAGCTGCGTCGCCGAGGTCGAGGCGGCAAATTCCGCCGCGAGCTCGGGCAAAGCCGGCAGGTACATGTCGGTCGCCAGCGGCGCCATAGCCGACATTATACCCAGAAAGGCAATGAGGATCGCGCGGCTTTGTTTCGTCATTTCCATAGGCACACTTCTTTCTTGCAATTCTTCCATTAAAATACAGGGAAAACAGGCGCTTCCATCTAAAAAGATTCTCAAGCATGGAGCAAAATGAAGATTCTTCGATTTTCCCCTTGACTAAACCATTGTCCTAGAGTATAATTAGAAACAAGAAGAGAGGCTCCGACTTACTTCCGGCAAGCGGGACAAGGCGGATGCCCAGGGACGCCCTCCGCCATTGGGGACAATGATCAGGAGGAGCTGAGGAGCGGAACTGACCCGTCAAAGCGTGCGGTACATTCGTACAGGTCGATGGCTTTCAGCAGCCCGTGCCTCCCTTAGGGAGGTGCACGATGCACACGACGCGGATCAAGCCGTTCTTGGTACCCGTGGGGAGGGCGTTCCGTCCAAGACCTCATCCCTCATTCGCGCCGCGCCCTGCGGCGCCCTTTTTTTGCCGAAAATAGAAGGAAGGGACGGGAAGACCGTCCCTTCCAGGGTGCGCTGCCTTGCGCGGCGCTTTTCTTTTGTGGCGTGAGCCTTACGCGTCTTCGCGGTAGAGGCGCGCGATCTCGCGCTTGGCGATCTTGCCCGTCGAGGTG
Organism: uncultured Selenomonas sp.; assembly: GCA_947097535.1. GTDB lineage: Bacteria > Bacillota > Negativicutes > Selenomonadales > Selenomonadaceae > Selenomonas. Next base: position 264 of record CAMURM010000336.1, on the reverse strand, counting down.
CGCGGCATTTCGGGAATTTGGCAGAACTCGCGCGGTACCTTGTAGACGGCGAGGTTCTTCTGCAGGAACTTCTTGAGCGTGCGCATGTCGACTTCTTCGTTTTTCTTCACCGTGTAGTAGCAGCCGCCCGCCTGCCCGCGCAGGGGATCGGGGATGGCGATGACGGCGGCGTCCTCGATGCCCGGGAAGGAGTAGACGAGCTCCTCGATCTCGCGCGGGTAGACGTTCTCACCCATGCTGATGATCATGTCCTTGATGCGGTCG
>CAMURM010000335.1 GCA_947097535.1 uncultured Selenomonas sp. | reverse complement strand
CGCTGGTAGGGCCGGTGCACGGTGGCGCCGGGAGGGTCGGGATGTGGCTGGGGGGCGTGGGGGCGGCGGGAGGCCAGGCGCCGCTCGAGGTCGGCGCGCGAGAAGCAGCCGTAGATATGGCGCAGACTGCCGCTTCGCTCATCGAGGAACCAATATTTCCCTTCGCGCAGGAGGAAGATGCACGGGCGCTCGCCGTACTTTTTCTCCAAAAGCGACGCCCATTCCTTCGCCTGCGCCGTGCCGTCTTCCACGGAGTGCGCTGCCGCCCTGACCGCCATGACGGCGAGCGGCTTCTTCTCCGCGTCGGTGAAGAGGAGGTCGACGGGCAGCACCTTCTTGCCCGCGCCTTCGATCGCCTCGTTCATGAAGCAGTCCACGCCGAGCGTCCAGCCCGCCTGTGCGCTGTCAACCATCAGGTAGCGGCCGCGGCACTCGGCGAGAAGGTCGGCGGGCACGCTGACGGCACTGCCGTTCTTGTTCTTTTCGCGCCGCTCGGCAAGCAGCTCGGCTTTCTCGCGGTTCTTCTTTCGCCGGGGCAGGAGCGCGCCGCCCTCGAACGGCTCCTTATAGAGCCCGAGAAGCTTCAGCGGCTCCTTGTTCTCCTCCTTGCCTCCCGTCGGCAGGAGCTTCTCGTCGAAAGGACGCGGTGAGAAATCTTCTTCGTAGCACGCCGCGAGCCACGAGAGTGAGCAGTGCAGCCCGCGCAGGGAGAGCACCGCCGCTTCGCGCGGCACCGACATGCCGCGGTAGGCGACGACGTTGCCGTATTGCAGGATGTAATGCACGATGTCATCCATGCCCTCGGGACGCAGCTTCTTGAGCGTCGGCTCGTGGATGAGACGCGCGATCGCCTCGCGGTACGGCAGCGCGAGTCCCGCATCGTGCGTGAACATCCAGCGCACCGCCAGCTTCACCGCGCGCTCCGCCAGGATCGCACATTTCGGATACGATGTCTTGAGGCACTGCTCCGCCTCCATCGCCGTCTTCGTGATTGCCTTATAATCCTTTTGCGCTAGCAAGAAATCAAAATTTGATGCCATGTCCTCACCGTTCTTTCCCTGCTCCGACTGCGCCTGGAGGTGCTCCCGACCAGTCGCTCCTCTTCCCTCGCGGGCTCTATTCCTTTTCTCAATGCACGTCGCGGGCGCCCTTGTCCGGCCTGCGGCGGCCGCCTGCATGACGTGCCCCGTCACCTTTGCGCCCCTGCGTGAGGTCGACGATCTCATCGTGCTCCTTCTTTGGCTCGCTGCCCAGATGGCACAGGACGCGCGTGACGCGCACGCCTTCGGTCTCCTCGACGAAAAATTCCGCGCTGCCGAACGCCGCCTTCTGACCGACGCGCGGCGGATTCTCGACGTGCGCCGAGAGCCAGCCGCCCACGCTGTCGATGTCCTCCTCGTCGATCGCAACTTCCAAAATGTCCTCAAGTTCTTCGAGAAGCATCTTGGCGTCGACCGAGTAGAGGCAGGCGCCCTTCTTTTCCACCAGCGGGCGATCGGCATCAAACTCGTCCTGGATATCGCCGACGATCTCCTCGACGACGTCCTCGATCGTGACCATGCCCGCCGTGCCGCCGTACTCGTCAACGACGATGGCGAGCTGCGAGCGCTCCTGCTGCATCGTCTGCAAAAGGCGGCTGACCGCCATGACCTCGGGCACGACGAGCGCGCGGCGCGCGAGCTTGCGTAAATCCGGCTCCTCCTTGCGGTAGAGCGTCTGCAGAAAGTCCTTGATATGCAAAAAACCGATGATCTCGTCCTTGCCGCCATCGCAGATCGGGTAGCGCGTGAGCTTCTCCTCCATCGCCGTCTGGATGCTCTCCTCCAGGGAGTCCTCAAGGTCGAGGCAGATCATGTCCGTGCGCGGAATCATGATCTCGCGCACGGAGAGGTCGGCAAAGTCGAATACATTGTCGACGAACTCAAGCTCCGTCTTGTCGATGAAGCCCTGTCGATGGCTCTCCTCCATGAGCACGCGGATCTCTTCCTCCGTATGCGCCACATCCTCGCCCTTCGTCACGACGGAAAAGCCCAGGCGCTCCTCCGCCCAGTTCGCAACGTGGTTCAGGAGCCAGACGAACGGGTACATGACGCGCTGAAAGACGAGAAGCGGCAGCGCGACCGTGAGCGCGACGCTCTCGACCTGGCGGATCGCGACGTTCTTCGGAATCAGTTCGCCGCCCACGATGTGCAGCGAGGTGATGAGGAAGAAAGCGATGACGAAGGAAACGGTCGAGACCGCGCTCTCGGGCAGCCCGAGCCACGAAAAGACGGGGTGCAGCAGCGATGCGACGACGGGCTCGCCGAGCCAGCCGAGTCCCAGCGAGACGATGGTGATGCCGAGCTGCGTGACGGAAAGCGCCACATCGAGCCGGTTGACGAGCGTCTTCGCGTAGGAAGCGCGGCGGTTCCCCTCGGCGATGAGGACGTCGAGGCGCGAGCTGCGCATCTTGACGATGGAAAACTCCGCCGCGACGAAGAACGCGTTGCCGAAAACGAGAAGGAAAACGACAATGAGCTTGAAGCCAAGCAAAAAAGGATCTTCCAAGAACACTCCCCCAGAAAAATCTGCACCACATGATTTGTA
>CAMURM010000334.1 GCA_947097535.1 uncultured Selenomonas sp. | reverse complement strand
CGAAGCGCCTCCTGATCGGCGACGATGAGCATGGCTGGGACGACAACGGCGTCTTTAACTTCGAGGGCGGCTGCTATGCGAAAGTCATCAACCTCGACAAGGATTCCGAGCCCGACATCTACAACGCCATCTGCCGCGACGCTCTGCTGGAGAATGTCACGGTCGACGAGAACGGCAAGATTGATTTTGCCGATAAGTCCGTCACGGAGAATACGCGCGTCTCTTATCCGATCGACCACATCAAGAACATCGTACGCCCGATCTCTTCCGCGCCTGCCGCGAAGGAAGTCATCTTCCTGTCGGCGGACGCTTTCGGTGTGCTGCCGCCCGTCGCCATTCTGACGCCGGAACAGATGGAGTATTACTTCCTCTCGGGCTTCACGGCGAAGCTCGCGGGCACAGAGCGCGGCATCACGGAGCCGACGCCGACGTTCTCGGCATGCTTCGGGCAGGCATTCCTCGAACTGCCGCCGACGAAGTACGCACAGGAGCTCGTCAAGAGGGTGCGCGAGAGCGACGCCAAGGCGTATCTCGTGAACACGGGCTGGAACGGCACGGGCAAGCGCATTTCCATCAAGGATACGCGCGGTATCATCGACGCCATTCTGAACGGCTCGATCAACAAGGCGCCGACGAAGAAGCTCAAGTACTTCGAGTTTGACATCCCGACGGAGCTTGCGGGTGTCGATACGAAGATCCTCGACCCGCGCGACACTTACGCCGATCCGGCTGAGTGGGACAAGAAGGCGCAGGATCTCGCCGGCCGCTTCATCAAGAACTTCAAGAAGTACGAGACGGATGACGAGGGCAGGGCGCTCGTCGCTGCCGGTCCGAAACTCTAAGCAGCTTTCGGGCGGCTTTTGGGCGAAAGCGCTTCCGACAATATCGTGATATGGAAGGGGCGCAAAAAAGCGTGCCATGAAGAAAGAGCTCGCCTGCGATTCAATGCGGAGGCGGGCTCTTTTATGTTTTGCATCTTTCGAAGAGGGGGCGGCCATGGAGCTGCAGACAAGCCTTTTGGAGCTCAAGGGCGTCGGCGCGAAGAAATACGAGGCGCTGAACAAGATCGGTCTTTTCACCGTCTATGACCTCCTGACTTATTATCCGCGCACATACGAAGACAGGCGCGTGCTGACGCCGCTCGCTGCGCTCGCGGTCGGCGAGCAGCAGGCGGTTACAGGCGTCATCCGTCATATAGCCGATAGGCGCACGGGGCGCGGCATTCATATCCTGAGCGTCGATATTGACGACGGTACGGGATTTCTGCAAGTCACGTTCTTCAATCAGAAGTTCCTCAAGGGAAAGCTCAAGGCAGGGATGCGGCTCTTCGCTGTCGGTAAGATCGACTACGCTTTTGGCGGGCGCGGCAAGAAGCAGATGAGCCAGGTCAAGGACTTCTCCCTGATTGAAGAAGGCGGGGAAGCGGCTCTGGGCATTCTGTCAGTCTATGCGGCTTCGGGCAGTCTGAATCAGAAGTTTTTCCGCACGCTTCTCACAGGAGTCTTTCAAGGAATCGGCAAGATCGTAGAGACCTTGCCCGAGAGCATCTGCCAGCGCTACCGCCTCGTCGCGCGAGAGGAGGCGTACCGCGAAGTGCATTTTCCCGAATCGCCCGAAGCGCTGCATCTCGCGAGGGAAAGGCTGATTTTCGAGGAACTCTACCTCATTCAGTGCGGACTTCTGATCCTGCGCCGCGAGAGTCGTGAAAAGAAGAAGGGCGTGCGCCATCTGGGCGCGAGCCGCCTTTCACAGCAAGCGCGAGAAGCGCTGCCGTTTGCGCTCACGCCCGATCAGGAGAAGGCGTGGCGCGACATTCGGCAGGACATGGAACTCGCCGTGCCGATGCGCCGTCTCGTGCAGGGCGACGTCGGCTCGGGCAAGACAGCTGTCGCCCTCTTGGCGCTCGTCAAGACGGTGGAAAACGGCTTCCAGGGCGCCTTCATGGCGCCGACGGAGATCCTCGCACACCAGCATTTCGACAAGTTCAGCGAGCTTCTGAAAGAGCTTCCCGTGCGGCTCCTGCTCCTCACGGGCAGGCTCACGAAGAAGGAGCGCGAGGCGGCGCAGAAAGCGATTGAGGCGCACGAAGCCGACATCGTGATCGGCACGCATGCCTTGATTCAGGAGCCCGTCACCTTCGCCTCCCTCGGGCTCGTCGTGACGGACGAGCAGCACCGCTTCGGCGTCGAGCAGCGCGCCGCGCTCGAAAAGCGCGCATCGCTCACGCCCGATATGCTCGTCATGACGGCGACGCCGATCCCGCGCACGATGACGCTGACGGTCTACGGCGACCTCGATGTCTCGCGCATCGAGCATCTGCCGCCGGGGCGCGTGCCCGTTGAGACCTTCGTACGCACGCCCGCGAGGCGCGACCTCATCTACCGCTTCGTGCGGCAGGAAGTCGCCAAAGGCAGGCAGGCGTACGTCGTCTGCCCGCTCGTTGAAGCGAGCGACACGCTCGACTTGCCGTCTGCCGAAGAGGTCTACGAGGAGCTGCGCACGGGCGTCCTGCGCGAGGTGCGCTGCGGCCTCGTGCACGGCAAGCTCGCGGGCAGGGAGAAGGAAGCCGTCATGGCGGACTTTCACGCAGG
>CAMURM010000333.1 GCA_947097535.1 uncultured Selenomonas sp. | reverse complement strand
CGCGTCACCTCGTCGAGAGCCGCCGTCACCTCGAAGATTTCTTTTGCGCCATAGCCAAGGATGCCGCCCTTCTTTATTTTTTTCGTATGCAGGATCACCGCGTCGTCGCCGAGCTCGTCCTTCACCTGAGCCATGGCTTCCTTCATCGTGGCGGCCTGGAAGACCTTGATGCGCAATTAGATTCTCACCGTCCCAAGTATCTGAAGTTCGACCGTCTGCTCAATCTCCGCATGCGAGAGCACGACGAGCCCCTGTACAGAGCGCTCGACGAGCTGGCGGAAGTAGGGGCGCACGGCGGGGCTCGTGAGCACGATCGGCTCGTAGCCCATGTTCGTGAGCTTCGGCAGCTCCGCGTTCAAGGACGCTAAGAGGCGCTGCATGGTATCGGGATCGAGGCTCACATAAGAGCCGTGCTCCGTACGCTGCACGGCACCCGCGATGTGGTTTTCGAGCCCCGGGTCGAGCGTGATGCACGGCAGCACGTTGTTCTGCACATACTGCTGCGAAATCTGGCGTGCGAGCGCGTGGCGCACATACTCGGTGAGGATGTCCGTATCCTTCGTTGCGCGCCCGTAGTCGGAAAGCACTTCGAGGATCGTCTCCATATCGCGTATGGAGACGCGCTCCGCCAGGAGGTTCGCCAGAACCTTCTGCACCTCACCGACCGTGAGGACTTCGGGCACGACCTCGTCGACGAGCGCCGGATTCGTCTTCTTCAAGTTGTCGAGGAGGTTCTGCGTCTCCTGACGTCCGAGGATTTCCGCCGCGTGTGCCTTGATGACCTCCGTCAGATGCGTCGCGAGCACGGATACGGCATCGACGACCGTGTAGCCGTTGAGCTCCGCCTGCTCGCGCTGATCCTCCGAGATCCACAGCGCGGGCAGCCCGAAGGCAGGCTCCGTCGTCTCGATGCCCGGCACTTCTTCGAAGACCGTGCCCGAGTTCATCGCGAGGTAGTGGTCGAGCATGAGCTCGCCGCGCGCCGCCTCGATGCCCTTGAGCTTGATGATGTAATTGTTCGGCTTGATTTGAATGTTGTCGCGTATGCGGATCGTCGGCACGACGAGCCCGAGCTCCAGGGCGCACTGCCTGCGGATCATGACGATGCGCTCCAGGAGATCGCCGCCCTGCCCCGTATCGACGATCGGGATGAGGCTGTAGCCGATCTCGAGCTCCATCGGATCGACCTGCAGGAGGTTGACGATGTTTTCGGGCTTCGTCGCGTCCGCCTTCGCCTTCTCCGCCTTCTTCTTTTCAGGCAGCTCCTCGACGACCTTTTGCGCCCCGGTCAGACGGCGCGCCACTATGAAGCAGAGGATGGAAAGCGCCGCGAGCGGCAGCCCCGGCATGCCCGGAACGATGGCGAGGAAGAGCAGCACGCCGCTGACGATGTAGAAGATGCGGCTGCGGTTAAAGAGCTGCAGCGCCACATCGAGACCAAGATTGCCCTTTGAAGACGCCGAGCGCGTGACGAGGATGCCCGTCGCTGTCGAAATCATCAGCGCCGGAATCTGACTGACAAGACCTTCGCCGACGGTCAGCAACGTGTAGCTCTGCAGCGCCTGCAGCGCCGACATATTGCGCGTCAGCATGCCGATGACGAAGCCGCCCGTGATGTTGATGATGATGATGACGATAGCCGCGATTGCATCGCCCTTGACGAACTTCGAGGCACCGTCCATCGCGCCGTAGAAGTCAGCTTCCTGCTGGATCTTCAGGCGCCTCCTACTCGCCTCGGCGTCCGTGATCGCGCCCTGATTGAGATCGGCGTCGATCGCCATCTGCTTGCCCGGCATGGCGTCGAGCGTGAAGCGTGCCGACACTTCCGCGACGCGCTCCGCGCCCTTCGTGATGACGATGAACTGGATGATGACGAGGATGACGAAGATGATGAAGCCGACGAGCGCGTTGCCGCCGACGACGAAGTTGCCGAACGCCATGATGACGTCGCCCGCGTAGCCGTTCAAGAGGATCAGACGCGTCGCTGAGATGTTGAGTGCCAGCCGAAAGAGCGTCGTCACGAGGAGCAGCGACGGGAACACGGAAAAGTCGAGTGCTTCCACGTTGTAGATCGTCACCATGACGATGACGAGTGCGAGCGTGATGTTCACGCAAATCAATAAATCAAGAAGAGCCGTAGGCAACGGAATGATCATCATGATGACGATCGTGACTATCGCTACAGCTATGAAGATGTCGCTGTATTTAGTTATGAAGCCGTTGGAAAGCGTCGGGTTTTCTGTCGCCATGCTGTTCTTGCTCCTCTATCCCCCGAGGAAACTTCTCCTCAAGCAAATTTCTTCTTCTTCAAGCGGTAGACGTAGGCGAGCACTTCGGCGACCGCCTGGTAAAGCTCAGGCGGCACAATGCCGCCGACGTCCACTGCCGCGTAGAGCGCCCGTGCCAGGGGCTTGTTCTCGACGATCGTCACGCGGTGCTCGCGCGCGATGTCCTTGATCTTCTGCGCGACGAGATCCTGCCCCTTGGCGACGACCTCCGGCGCCTTCATACCCGCCTTGTACTTCAGAGCGACGGCGTAATGCGTCGGGTTCGTCACGATGACGTCGGCTTCCGGCACTTCCTTCATCATGC
>CAMURM010000332.1 GCA_947097535.1 uncultured Selenomonas sp. | reverse complement strand
ATGTTTAATTTCAAGAACAAGGACTCGGAGTTTTTCGACTTGTTCCTCGAAAGTGCCCAGTATTTCCATAAATGCGCCGTCATGATGGATGAGGTCATGAAGGATTACAGCAAGGCGGAGGCGAAGATGCGCGAGATCATCGATCTTGAGCATGAGGCAGACGCCGTCAATGACAGGATCATCGACAAGCTCAACCAGACCTTCATCACACCGATCGACCGTGAGGACATCTACGCCCTTGCCAACGGTCTCGACGACGGCGTCGATTTCCTGCAGGGAACGCTGCAGCGCGTCGTCATGTACCATATCGGCGGCGTCAAGGACAGTGCGATTGCTCTGACGAAGCTCCTCATCGAATGTACGGAGGAGATGATGAAGGCATTCAGGCTCTTGAAGCATGTGAAGAAGAATCAGACGGAGATCTTGAAGTGCACGCATCGCATCAGCAGTTTGGAGAGCGAGGGGGATCGCGTCTACCGCAACGAAGTCGCCAATCTTTTTGAAAATGTCAAGGATCCCATCGAGCTCATCAAGTGGAAGGATGTCTTGGAGTATCTGGAGGACACGCTCGACCATTGCGAGAAAGTTGCGGACATGGTGCGCGGCGTGGTAATGAAATATGCCTGAACTGCAGTTTCTCATCCTGACGGTCATCGTGCTCGCTCTGCTGTTCGACTTTATCAACGGCTTTCACGATACGGCGAATGCCATCGCCACGTCTGTTTCGACGCGCGCTATAAAGCCGGCACATGCCATCATCATGGCGGCTATCTTGAACTTCATCGGCGCGATCTACAGCACGGGCGTCGCGAAGACGATCGGCGGCGACATCGTTGCGAGTGCGGAGATGGTCGATGAGCACATCATTATCGCGGCGCTCGTCGGCTCGATTATATGGAATCTCTTCACGTGGTATGTGGCGATGCCGAGCAGCTCTTCGCACGCGCTCGTCGGCGGCATCATCGGCGCCGTGCTCGTCTCGACAGGCAGCGCGGGGCTGAACTTCATGGGCATCGGCAAGATCGTCCTGTCGCTCATCGCCTCGCCGCTCATTGCCATATTTTCGGGCTTCATCGTCATGAGCGTGCTCTTTTTGCTGTTCGGACGCTTCGCGCCGTCGGCGCTCAACGGGCGTTTCAAGAAGATGCAGATCCTCTCGGCGGCAGCCATGGCGTTTTCGCACGGCTCGAACGATGCGCAGAAGTGCATGGGCATCATTACGCTGGCGCTCCTGTCGGGCGGCTACATCTCGACCTTCGAGGTGCCCGAATACGTGAAGTTCCTGTGCGCAGGAGCGATGGCATGCGGCACGGCGATCGGCGGCTGGCGCATCATCCGCACGATCGGCGGTAAGATCTTCAAGCTGGAGCCGATCAGCGGCTTTGCTGCCGACCTCAATTCTTCCATCGTCATCTTTTCGGCGACGCTTCTGCATTTGCCCGTCAGCACGACGCACGTCGTTTCCGGGTCCATCATGGGCGTCGGCACGGCGAAGCGCATCCGTGCCGTGCGTTGGGGTGTCGCGCAGCAGATGCTCGCGGCATGGGTTCTGACGATACCGTGCACGGCTGTTATGGGCGCTCTGGCATATCAGATCGTTCTTTGGATTTTTTAGAAATATTCCCATGTATTTTCATTTGCTGGTCAATGGCTGGAAAGGGACGCTTGTTGCGTGCTTTTCAGCCGTTTCTTTTTAATATATTATGTATATTATGGACAGGAGGAAGATTTTATGCGCTGGGAGAAGGGGAAGGGGCGGGAGATTCCCGCTGAAACGCTGCTGCTGGAGCTGGCGCGCGAGGCGCAGCAGGCAGGGAAGCCGCTCATTGTGGCGGCGCTCGTGGACAATGTGCTGCGCGATCTGCAGACGCCGGTCGGCGATTTTCGCACGATCGAGCTTGTCGATACGAAAAGCGAGTTTGGACGGCGCATCTATCGCCGTTCCGTCGTCTTCCTGCTCATCATGGCGACGCAGGAGCTTTACCCCGAGGCGGAGGTCGTCGTGCAGTTCACGGCACACAAGGGGCTTTACTGCGCCATGCAGGCGAAGTCCGCTGCGACGGAAGCCATGGTGCGCGAAATCGAGCAGAGGATGCGCGAGATCGTCGCTGAGAACCGCCCGATCGTCAAGAAGCGTCTGCAGAGAGAAGAAGTCGTGCAGCTTTTCAAGAAGTCGGAGCAGATTGAAAAGGCGAATCTCGTGATGTCGCTCGAAGCGGAGAAGGCGAGCATCTACTACTGCGGCGATTTCTACGACTATCTCTTCGGCCCCATGGTCGCCTCGACCGGCGTCCTCGATAAGTTCGCCCTCGATGCCATGCCGGGCGGCGTCCTCCTTCGCACGCCGGAGCTGCGCGATCCCGAGACGGTGCCCGCATTCCGCGCGCAGCCGAAGTTCGGCAGCATCCTACTGGAAGCGGAGCGCTGGGCGAACATCCTGCACTGCGATTATGTGCCCGATCTCAACCGCTATATCCGCCGCGGCGAGATCGCTGACATCATCCATGTCTCGGAAGCGCTGCACGAGAAGAAGATTGCCGAGATTGCCGACCACATCGCCGCGAATATCGAGGAGCTTCGCCTCATATTGATCGCCGGACCGTCGTCGTCG
>CAMURM010000331.1 GCA_947097535.1 uncultured Selenomonas sp. | reverse complement strand
GCATGACCTCCTCGGCTCGTTGAACGACCTCCTCGGCAATCCGCGCATGAAGGAGTCCGTTCTCGGCTCGGCGGAAAATGTGCGCGAGGTCACGGCGCACATCCGCGATCTCACGGCCGTGCTCGGGCGCGTCGCGCTGCAGAACGAGGGCAATATGCACGCGATGATGGAGGAGATGCGCACGATCTTGACGAACCTTGCCGCGACGACGGAGACGGTTCGCCAGATGGCGGCGGACGTCTCCGACGGCGGCGCGACGGCCGCGAATCTTCGCTTGACGCTGCTGAACGTCGCCAAGGCGAGCGAGAACATCCGGCAGGTGGCGGAGGAACTGCACGACGTCACGGGCGATCCCACGGTGCGCGAAGATCTCAAGGCGACGATCCATCAGGCGCGCGCCGTCACAGAGAAGGCGAACGACACGCTTGATAACTTAAGCAGCATAGAGACACAGCCTTCGGTTGACATTCTCTACAGCGGCAAGAATCGTGACTGGATCACGAACTTCAATGTCGACGTTTCCAAGGAGGACAGGCCCGACCGCTTCCTGCGCGTCGGCGTCGAGGATATCGGCGAGGGGAACGATTTGAATCTTGAGGTCGGGCGCACGAAGGGCAGGCTCGGCGCACGCGCGGGACTCATCGCGGGCGAGCCGGGCATCGGACTTGATGCGAATGTGGGAAATCGCTGGCTCTTCTCCGCTGACGCCTACGACCCCGACGATTTCCGGCTGCGCCTTTCCGCCAAGTACCGTCTGCGTGAAGATACGTATTTGATGGGCCAACTCAAAGATCTCAACCGCAGCGAGCGGCGCGCCGCCTACTTCGGTCTGCACCAGTCATTTTAGGAGGAATCATTGTGAAGCAGTCAAAACATTTTTCCAAGAAGCTTGCGGCGCTCGTCGCGGGCGGGCTCTTCTCCCTGAGCTTCGCATCTGCGTCCGCAGCGGAGACACGCTCTCTCGCACTCTCCGAGAGCGTGGAACTGGCGCTTGAGAACAATCGCTCGATCAAGTCGTCCGTGACCGATGTGGATGCGGCGGACTGGGCATACCATGAGGCGCGCCGCACGGCAGGCCCGAAACTCACGCTCTCGACGCAGGGCAACCGCGTCGGCGGCAAGGCATACAAGATGTACGACCACGACTATGCTTTTCGGAGCAGCGCGGCGCTTTCCTTCCCGCTCTACACGGGCGGCAGTATCGAGCGTGGCATCGAGGCGGCGCGCTACGGTGTGAACAATGCCGATCTCGCGCTCGAAGGCACGAAGCAGGCGGTGCGTTACCAGACGACGGGACAGTATTTCAAGGCGCTTGAATACCGAAATCTCATCAAGGTCAGCGAGATGTCCGTCGCCAATTTGAAGGGTCATCTGGCAAATGTCAACGCGCAGTACAAGGTGGGCACGGTCGCGCGTTCCGATGTGCTCGCATCCCAGGTCTCGCTCGCGAACGCTGAGCAGAGTCTCGTGAACGTGACGAACAACTACGATGTCGCCATCGCCGAACTTAATAAGATCATTGGCTTACCGACGGACACGAAGCTCTCGCTGGCGGACGAACTCGCCTACAGAAAGTATGATCTGAGCCTTGAGGACTGCACGGAGTACGCGCTCGCGCACCGAGCGGACGGCATCGCGGCGGACTATGCCGTGCGTCAGGCGAACGCTGCCATGGAGGCGACGCGCGGCGCTTCGCTGCCGCAGGTCAGCGCAGCGGCATCCCGCACGGTCGGCGGCGACAGCCTCTTTTCCAACAACACGGATTCGGCGGACACTTGGTCGATCGGCATACAGGCGAACTGGGCGGCCTTTGACAACAACGTGACGCAGGCGCAGGTGAACCAGAAGCGTGCGGCGGTGCACAAACTGCAGCAGGCGGCGGAGGACACGCGCGAGCAGATTGCGCTCGACGTGCAGACGGCGTACCTGAGTCTTCTGGCGGCGGAGAAGAACATCAAGACGACGAGCGTTGCCGTCGAGCATGCCGTCGAGGACTTCAAGATCGCGCAGGTGCGCTACACGGCTGGCGTCGGCACGAACCTCGACGTGACGGACGCCGACGAAAAGCTCGTCGCGGCGCAGACGAACTACTACGATGCGCTCTACAACTACAATCTCAGCAAGGCGGCGCTCGACCGGGCCATGGGTCTGCCCGTCGATCTCGACACCGTTTCCTACCGTGAGAAGGTTGACGCCAAGTACTACAAGGCGGCGAAGGAGCAGGCCGAGACGGCGCTCTACCATACGGATGAGGCGGCGGAGAAGATGGCCGCCGAGCAGAAGCTGCTCGATGAGAAGAGCCGGAAGAGCCGCACGGCGAAGGATGATGCGATGATTCCCGTGACGCACGGCGCACCCGCCAAGACCGCACCTGTCAAGACAGCAGAAAAGGATGCGGCGGCCGAGGCGGCTGCCGCCGGGGAGATGTAAAGCGCATCGAGCCGCGATATCCTTTCGTGCCGCAGAATTTGAAAAAGATACAACGAGGAGGAAGAGCCGATGAAGAAGGGGCGCATTGTTTTCGCTGCAACCGTCATCGCGCTCTTCCTTTTTGCGCTCGTTTGCGGCACGGCGGCTTATATCGCCTGCACGGGCGCTTACGTGGAGGAGGC
>CAMURM010000330.1 GCA_947097535.1 uncultured Selenomonas sp. | reverse complement strand
AGGCGGGACTGAACCTCACGCTCGCATGGATCTACCGTGAGGCAGGCGACAAGGAAAACGAGGACAAGTTCCTCGCCGAAGCCGGCAAGCTCTACATCGAATCGCGCTCGCGCGAGGTGTTCCCGCAAGGACAGATGACGGAAGCCGACTGCATCTACCTGATCGGTGCAATCCACTTCCGCCTCGGGGACTACGATACGGCTGGCCGGTATCTGTCGATGCTCATGCACAATAAGGAGCTGGAGACGAAGGAGCGCGTGACCGTCGACCGCGCGAAGGATCTCTGGTCAGATATGCGCGACAAGATGAAGGAAGAGCGTGCGGACGCTGCAGAAGATGCGGCGCCTGCCAAATAAGCGGGGAGGTGCAACTTGCAGAAAATATGGAGACTCCTGGCGCTCATGCTCGCCTTTTCCTTCCTGCTTCTGCCTGCCGTCGAGGCGGGCAAGAAGGACAAGGAAGAGGTCGTGTCGCGCCAGAAGCGCATCATGTTCATCCCGCACGACAATAGGCCGATCTCTGATAAGCAGACGGCAGATGTCGTGCGCGAGCTCGGCTATGAGGTCGTCGTGCCGCCCGACGATCTGCTCGGCAGCCGCACCGACCTCGGGCATCCCGAGGAGCTTTGGACTTGGGCGGAGGAAAATGCGTCCTCGGTCAGCGCCGCCGTCATCTCGTCCGACTCGATGCTCTACGGCAGCCTCGTCGGTTCGAGAAAGCACGACTATACGCGCGGCGAAGTCATGGCGCGTCTCAAGAACTTCCAGGACTTTCGCGCCGCGCATCCCGCGCTGCCGCTCTACGTCTTCGGCTCGATCATGCGCACGCCGCGCTCGGGCGAAGCATCGGGCTCTGAGGAGCCGGGCTATTACAAGAACTACGGCGCGGACATCTTTCGCTACACGCTCTTGACGGACAAGCAGGAAGTCGAAGGACTGACATCGCGGGAAAAGAAGGAATACGCCTTCTTGAAGGAGCTCATCCCTGAAAAATCCATGGAAGACTGGATGAGCCGCCGCACGAAGAACTTCGCGGCGAACGAAAAGCTCATCGACTACACGAAGAGCGGCGTCTTCGACTACTTCGTGCTCGGGCGCGACGACAACGCACCGTACTCGCAGACGCACATGGAGGGCCGGAAGCTCCTTGCCTACAGCGCAGGATTGGGCTCCTCGAAGTTCCAGACGATGTCGGGCATTGACGAGATCGGGCTCCTGCTCCTCTCACGCGCCGTCAACAACATCGAGCATAAGATGCCGTTCATCCATGTGCGCTACAACAAGGGGACGGGCGGGCGCACCGTGCCCGCCTACTCCGACGAGCACATCCAGAACTCGGTGCGCGCCGCCGCGACGGCGGCGGGCGCCGTCCTCATCCCCAGACCCGAGAAGTCCGAGTACGTCCTGCTCGTCAATACAAACCCCAACGGCAAGACGTACGAAGCGAACGACCGCACGAACGACGGCAAGATGCGCGACGGCACGCAGTATTTCCTCGATGTGATCAAGGACTATCTCGGCAAGGGCTATCCCGTCGGCGTTGCCGATGTCGCTTACGCGAATGGCGCCGACAATGCACTCATGGAAGGCTTGAAGCGGGAAGACCTCCTCTTCAAGCTGCGCGCCTACGCCGGCTGGAACACGCCGACGAACAGCACGGGCTTCGCCGTCGCCGAAGGCCTGCTCGCCGAGCGCATGACGGACGACGCGCGCGACCGCCTGCTCCTGACGCGCTACTTAGACGACTGGGCGTATCAGGCGAACGTCCGCAACACCATCGCCCGCCAGCTCGGCTGGCTGCGCGGCAGCGGCGTCTACATGAGCCTCGACGACAAGATGGTCGGCGTCCAATACCGCACCGACCGCATGATGCGAGAGTTCGCCGACAACAACCTGCCGCCCCTGCCCGCGCTGCGCGAGCTCAAGGTCTACTTCCCATGGAACCGCATGTTCGAAGCGGACATCGTGACGGCAGAGTAGTGTAACGCATAGAAAAGGCAGGCGCCCAAAGCCGATCCGGCTTTCGATGCCTGCCCTTTTTGTTCGTTCAGCGAAGCTCGATTTGAAGCTCCTTGCCAAGCGAATGTGCAGGAAATGTTGTCCTTTGCCCGCCTTTATGCTATACTATAAGAAATCCGCGCCGCAAAACCCCTCTCGAAGCCGCGTCATATAAGGGTTGGCAAAACGAGGATTTTAGAAAGCGAACCCCGAAAGGGGACGGAATTTCCGCTGCATGGGCTGTGATTGAAAAAAACAGCAGGAAAAATTTTAGAAAGCGAACCCCGAAAGGGGACAGTTCAGATGACCATTGTGCTGTTTCTGCACATACAAAAGCCCCCGATCGGCTTGAGCTAATTGGGGGCTTTTGTGGTATTTGCTTCAGAGCTTTTTAAGGAAGCGTTGATGAAATGAAATCGCCCAGATTTACGCAGATGCGCTGTATCTATCGAGCTAAGCTACACGCACAAACGTCCACTTTGTGGACATTGTGCGCCGTCCTTACAGAAACCTAGCCAATCGCTCTGCGCCCGTTGGGCTTGACCTCTTGGGGTTTCATGGTAAACTATAGGAAAGAGGTGACGCGCATGTATCGTATCAAACCTTGGGAAGAAC
>CAMURM010000329.1 GCA_947097535.1 uncultured Selenomonas sp. | reverse complement strand
CTTCATGCCGAAGCACGGCCCCATCGACGGCTCACGAAGCGCCGCCGCCGCCTTGCGGCCTCGGCGAGAAAGCGCATCGGCAAGCCCGACGCTCGTCGTCGTCTTGCCCTCGCCCGCCGGCGTCGGATTGATCGCCGTGCAGAGGATGAGCTTGCCGTTCGGCCTGTCCTTGACGCGCTGCCAGGCGTCAAGCGTGACCTTCGCCTTGTATTTGCCGTAAAGCTCCAGATCATCGGGCACAAGGCCGATCTTCGAAGCAATCTCCTCGATCGGCTTCATCTTCGCCGCCTGTGCGATTTCCACATCAGATTTCATGGCTGCTCCTCCTCACTTTTCCACTCGCATCTTCGCCGCCTGCACCGTGTTCGCCATAAGCGTGGCGATGGTCAAGAGTCCGACGCCGCCGGGCACGGGCGTGATCGCACCCGCGACTTCCTTCACGGCGTCAAAATCGACGTCGCCGACAAGCTTCTTCTCGGCGATACGGTTGATGCCGACGTCGATGACCGTCGCGCCGGGCTTCACCATATCCGCCGTCACGAAGCGCGGCTTTCCGACGGCAGCGACGAGAATATCCGCCTCGCGTGCGACAGCGGCGAGATCTTCCGTGCGCGAGTGACAGACTGTGACCGTCGCATTCTCTGCAAGCAAGAGATGGCTGATCGGCTTGCCCACGATATTGCTCCTGCCGATGACGCAGGCACGTTTGCCCGCGACGGGAATCCCCGCGAGCTTGAGCATCTTCATGCAGCCTGCAGGCGTGCACGGCACGAGCGCTTTTTCCCCCGCCACGAGGCGGCCGATATTGATCGGATGGAAACCGTCGACGTCCTTTTTCGGGTCGATGCGCTCGATGATCTCCGCCGCGCTCTTCGCGAGGTGCGCGGGCAGAGGAAGCTGCACGAGGATGCCGTCGATGCGGCGACTCGCATTGAGCCGGTCGATCTCGGCGAGAAGATCCTCCTTCGTCGTCGTCTCCGGCAGCGCGATGAGCGCGGAGAAAAAGCCGAGCGCCTCGCACGCCCGCTCCTTGTTGCGCACATAGACCTGCGAGGCGGGATCCTCGCCGACGATGACGACGGCGAGCCCCGGCATCCTGCCGAGGGCGGCGCGAAGCGCCAGCGCCTCTTCCCTCGCCTCGTCCCTGATCTTCTGGGCAAAGACCTTGCCCTCAAGCAATCGTGCTGTCATAGCCTCACTCCTAAAATTCCATTCGCCCCCGCCGTACGCATGCGGCAAAGGGGCGGAAGCTTAAAAATAAAGACTCGCCACGGTAAAAATGAGCATGGCGATGGAAACGACGCCGTTTCGCATGAAGTACACCTGCGTGACGCGGCTGTAGTCGTCGGCGCTCACGATGCGGTGCTGGTAGACGAGCGTGCCTGCTGCGACACCCACACCGATGAAGTACGGCCACTGCAGTTCCATGAGGATGCCGAGGCCATAGAAGCACGCGATGCTCGCGGCGTGCACGAAGCGACAGATGACGAGCGCGCCGTGCGCCGTGAACTGCGTCGCCAGCGAATGAAGCCCCTCGGAGCGGTCAAAAGCCTCGTCCTGCGAGCCGTAGACGGCATCGAAGGCACCGATCCAGAGCGCCACGGCGACACAGAGGACGACGGCGGGCAGCGGCAGCTCTCCCGTCACAGCGACCCAGCTGCCTGCCGGCGCCATGGCGATGGCGATGCCCAGCACGAGGTGACAGAGGAACGTGAAGCGCTTCGTATACGGATAGATCAAGAACGGCACGACGGCGACGGGCAGAAGCCAAAGACAGATTGGTCTGAGCTGCGCCACCGCCAAGATACAGACGATGAGATAAAAAACGATCGAGATCTTCGCCTCGCGCGGCTTCAAGTCGCCGCGCACCATGGCGCGTGAGGCGAGCCGCGGCTGCTTCTTGTCGTACTTCAAGTCGGCGAGGTTGTCGAGGGCGAGCGCCGCGCTCCTCGCGCCTGCGATGGCGACCGTGATCCAGACGAGATCCATCACGGGCGGCATCCCTCCCGCCGCCAGAAATGCGCTCATGTAAGCAAACGGCAGGGCGAAGACGATATGATGGAGCGCGATGTTATTGATGTGCGCACCGAGCTTAGCCAAGTCCGAGTTCCCTCCACTTCGCGTCGACGCGCGCCTTGACCTCGTCCGTCATGACGATCTCGTCAGGCCATTCGCGCGTATGACCCTCTTCCGGCCACGACTTCGTCGCATCGATGCCGAGTTTCGTGCCCCACTTCGCCATCGGCGAGGAGTGATCGAGCACGTCGAGAGGACCTTCGACCATCTCAAGGTCGTACTTCGCGTCGATGTTGTTGAAGACGCGCCACCAGACTTCCTTCATATCCTGCACGTTCACATGTGCGTCGACGACGATGATCATCTTGCAGAACATCATCTGCCCCATGCCCCAGATCGCGTGCATGACGCGGCGCGCCTGCATCGGGTACGTCTTCTTGATCGAGACGACGCAACAGTCGTGGAAGACGCCTTCGAGCGGCATATTGATGTCGATGATCTCGGGCACCATCTGCTGCAAAAGCGGCAGGAAGATGCGCTCCGTCGCCTTCGCGAGGAAGCAGTCCTCCATCGGCGGCTTGCCGACGATCGTCGCCGGATAAATCGGATTCTTGC
>CAMURM010000328.1 GCA_947097535.1 uncultured Selenomonas sp. | reverse complement strand
CCATCATCATCAGCATCGCCGTCAGCGTCGCCATACCGAACATCTTCTGGTCACGTCAGATACGAAGAAACAAGCTCGCACAGGAAAAAAAGCTGCTCGCGTCACGCTTCGTCGATCAGGAGGATTGAGCAAAGCAACCCATTCAACGATTGCCTGCGGGCAATCCTCCTTTAAAATAGTCGCAATATTCCAAACTATTATCATATAATAACCTTTAGATATAGTTGAAAGGAGCCTTTCCATGAATGAAACGAAAGAGCATGTGCTCACCCATCCCTTTTCCCAGATCATTTACAAAATGCATCTGATCCTCCTCGTCGCGCGCACGATGATGGAGAACGGCGCCGACTCCGACCGCACCTCGCAGTACATCATGCGCTCAGCAGCCTACATGGGCATCCCTGCCGAAAACGTCAGCTGTCACATCTCCTACACGACCATCATGCTGAACATCAAGGACGAGGAGCGCACCTACACGCGCTTCAGCAAGTGCCGCACGCACCGCGTGAACATGCTCGTGCTCTCCGCCGTCAGCCGCATGATCTGGCGCGCCATGCGCGATGCCTGGTCGCTTGAGCACTTCGAGCGTGAGATCGAAAAGCTTGAAAAGCGCAAGGCGCCCTACAATGGCTTCTTGACGGCGCTCGGCGCGGGCTTCGCGTGCGCCGGCTCGTGTGCCCTCTTCGGCTGCGACCTCGCCGCCTTCTTCATCACGGCAGCCTGCGCCTTCCTCGGCTTCTATGTGCGGCGCTTCTGCAACGAGCACGGCTTCAACGTCTACGCGGGCATCGCCATCGCCGCTTTCGCCGCGACGCTCGCCGCCGTGCTGCTGCAGAATCTCGACCTCTCGACGACGCCCATGCTGCCCATCGTCGCCTGCACCCTCTTCATCGTGCCCGGCGTGCCGCTGATCAACGCGGCGAACGACCTTCTAAACCACTTCATCACCTCAGGCATGACGCGGGCCTTCGACACGCTCCTCATCGTCTGCAGCACGGCATTCGGCATGGCGATCGCCCTGCGCCTCGGCCACGTCAGCGCCTTCACCACCGTGAGTCTGAGCCCCGGCGAGATCTACATCTACCACCCGCTCGCCGCCGCCATCGCCGCCGGCGGTTTCTCCATGATCTTCAGCGTGCCGCGCCGCCTGCTCTGGGTCGTTTCCACAGGCGGCATCATCACGATCCTCCTCAGAAACATCTGCATGTTCGAGCTCGGCATGAGTCAGGCTGCAGGCACCTTTCTCGCCTCCGCCTTCGTCGGTGTCCTAGCACTCTCCGCCATCCACTGGTTCCACACGCCGAACATCGTGCTGACGATCCCTTCCGCCATCCCTCTGATTCCCGGCGTCCTGCTCTACCGCTTCTTCTTCACGCTTCTAAACATCAACGAGGTCAGCACTGACCTCCTGCTCGCAGCGCTCAGAAACGGCGTCGAAGCCGCGACCATCATCGCCGGCATCACCATCGGCGTCGCCATGCCGAACATCTTCTGGTCAAGGCAGATCCAGCGCAACAAGCTCGCACAGGAAAAGCGCCTCCTCGCGTCGCGCTTCGTCGACCAGGAGGATTGAGGAACCACTGTGCTGTGCTGTGCTGCACAGCAACACGACTGCCCCCGACCGAGAAGCGGCGGGGGCAGTCGTTGTATGAGCTACGAATCGCCAGAGGCTTATCTTCCCTTTGCAGTCACAACGCGCCCCAAGATGACGACTACGAGCGCGAAGACGGCGAGACCGAGCATTTCCGCCGTGTCGGCGAAATCAGCACCAACGAGCGCCAGCGGGCTTTCGCTGCCGCCGCTCGAAACGGAGACGGCGATGAGTCCGGCGAGCGCGACACCGACGATGGACTCACCGACGATGAGACCCGAGGAGAAGAGCGTGCCGCGGCGGCGCCCCGCCTTTCCCTCTTCTGCACTGCGGTCTTTCAGCACCTTGTCGAGCACATAGCCGAGGACAGCGCCGATGATGAGCGGCGTCGGGATGCTCGGCGGCAGGTAGATGCCCATGCCGACTGCCAGCGGCGGCAGAGCTAAATTGCGCGTCGTGCGGCGCAGCACGATGTCGGTGAGCACGATGACGACGCCGAGTCCGAGACCGATGTAGATGTATTCCCATGCGAGGTTGTTCGAGAAGATGCCCTCGGCGATCGTCTTCATGAGCACAGCCTGCGGTGCGGCAAGCGCCTGCGAAGGATCCATGCCCTCGCGCGGCAGGGCGCCGACGAAGCCGTACGCTTCATAGAGGAGGTTCAGAACAGGCGCGATGACGAGCGCACCGACGATGCAGCCTAGGAGCAGCGCGACCTGCTGGCGCCACGGCGTCGCGCCGACGAGCCAGCCTGTCTTGAGATCCTGCATGTTGTCGTTCGAGATGCAGGCAATGGCGAGGATGATCGACGTCGTGAAGATCGCCGTCGCCGTCGCGAACTTCTCACCGCCCGGCAAATCGAAAATACCGAACGAAGAGCAGAGCGCATACATGACGAGTGAAGCGACAATGATGCCAAGGATGCCGATGCCTGAGATCGGACTCGACGATGTACCGACAAGCCCCGCCATATAGGCGCAGGCGGCGGCGACGAAGAAGCCCATGAAGACGGCGACGCCGACGCCGACGAGCGTGAAGGCGAGCAC
>CAMURM010000327.1 GCA_947097535.1 uncultured Selenomonas sp. | reverse complement strand
TGAGCAGCTTCTCCTCCGTAAAGTCGAAATACGTCGCTTCCCAGTTGTTGATGAGAATCGGGCGCACCTTGTCGCGCCACGGCCCGCGCGCCAACCGCTTCTGATAGAGACGGTGATACGTCTGACTCATGCCGTTGAGTCCCGCATCCGTCCAGACGAGAACCGCCTCGGGCGTCTGGAACTCTGCGCCCGGCATAAGCTTCCAGTCGAAATCCGTGCTGTGAATGCCCGCCTGCAGACGTGTCACGCCGTGGTTGTCGACCTCGGCAAGCATCTCGAAATTCCCGCTGTAGACGAGGCTCATCGCCAGCGCCTCGCCGCATGTTTCCGTCGTCCCACGGCGCAGGAGGGCTGCAAATGGATTGTACTGTCCCGAGGAATGCCCGCGGCGGCTGCCGATCGCCGTGATGCCCGTTGTGAGCGGACGAATCTCTATATGACGTTCGCGCGACCATGCCCCCGTCAGCTCCATCCAATCATACTGCGTATCGGGCAGATCGATCGACATGCTCATGACCTTCTGCAAATGCAGCACTTCCTTGCCCTCGTTGATGTAACGCACACTGCGTGCGATGGCACCGCCCTCGGCAAATATGGTATAGAGAAGCTCGGCACGCAGTCCCGTCAATTCGTCCTTTACCTCGACGATGAGCGTCTTTGCCTCCGTCTCTGCCTCCGCATACGTCGCAGGCAGCCCGGCAAGCTTCGGCTTGCCGTCCATGACACGATAGCCCGCATACTGCAGATCGAGGATACGGCTGCCGTTCTCCTGCAGAACGTTCAGCGCAGGGCGGCGAAAATCCGACGAGCCGTACGTCGGCAATTCCTGACGGATTGCGTCCAGCGAATAATTTCGCGTATCCGCAAAGACACATGCCGTCATGCCGCGGTGCACGCGCTCGAAGATGTGCTCGAAACCCTCACGGTCGCGGAGCGCCTTGCCGTAGTAGAGCGAACCCAGCCCGCCATGGGGCAGCACCATGAAGATGTAACTCACGGAATCGTTGAAGAGATGAAAGACCTTGCCCTTCTCATGATAGACGATGTTCATGCAATTTCCCCCTTCGCTTGCAGCCTTTTCCATGCAAGTCCCCCGCAGTTCAACTTTCTTCCACGCGAAAGCCTGTCGTCCCGCGCTCAACCACAGTATTGGCAAGCACGACGCTCTCCGTCACGCCATCCTCGATCTTTTTCAGCATGAGGCGCGCCGCCTCCCGCCCGAGATCGCCCATGTGCTGGTCGATGGTGGTAAGGTTGGGCGCAGTGTACCGGCTGAGCGCCGTATTGTCATAGCCGATCAACGAGATATCCTGCGGCACGCGCCGCCCCATGCGCTGACAGGCATTCAGCGCCCCCATCGCCATGAGATCGTTGCAGCAGAAGATTGCCGTCGGCACAAACCCCAGCATCATATCCATCAGAATGAACATCGTATTCTCGACAGTCTCGATGCGATTGCCCTCGCCGATATTGACAATATCCGCTTCATGGAATGTCCCGCGCTCTTGCATGACGGAACGGTAGACCTTCTCCTTGATACGGTAGGAATCGCTGTTTTCCCCCTGCACGAAGAGGATGCGCTCGTGCCCGTAGTGAAAAAGATGCTCAAGCGCCGCCCGCGCCCCGCTGCTCTGATCGCTCGTCACGTATGATATGCCCGCAATCTCCCGCGCACTGTTGACAAAGACCAGAGGCAGGCGCGCCGCCGTGCTCTCGTAGAAATCCGACACGGCCATCTCCGTATTCGGACTGACAACGATGACGCCCGAAACATTGCGTGTGATGAAATCCCGCACGCACTCTTCCTCGCGCGCCGCATCGTTCTGTGCACACGCGAGGAGCAGGGAGTACGAGCTCTGCCGCAGGCGCTCCTCGATCCCGTCGAGCACCTCGGCAAAGAACATATTGTCAAAACTCGGCACGACGACGCCGATGCTCGACGAGCGCTGCAGGTTCAGCTCACGTGCCTGCAAATTCGGCACATACTTCAGTTTTTTGATGGCATCCTCCACCTTGAGGCGCGTCTTTTCGCGCACGGGATAATTTCCGTTCACCACGCGCGAGACCGTCGCCACCGAGACGCCGGATTCCTTTGCCACATCGATAATCGTCGCCTTCATCTCGTTCTCC
The DNA here is from genome assembly GCA_947097535.1 of uncultured Selenomonas sp. Taxonomy (GTDB): domain Bacteria; phylum Bacillota; class Negativicutes; order Selenomonadales; family Selenomonadaceae; genus Selenomonas. Next base: position 521 of record CAMURM010000327.1, on the reverse strand, counting down.
TCTGCTCTCTCATACTCCCGATTTCAAACGCCCTTTATGCTGTCGATCCAGCGATCGAACGCCGCCATCCCCGCCGCATCGCGCTTGAAGACTCCCGCGTGCGTGAGCACCCGTAAAAACACGGCGCCGATCTCATCGCGCAGGATTTCATCTGCATCCTCCTCCGTCACTTCGGGATGCGATGCGCGTACCGAGCGATACCAGTCCGCGTGCTTTTCAATGTCCTCGATGCCCGCGATGTCCTCCGTTCCCTTCAAGAGTTCCGTACGCACCTGTTCCATCTCCGATTTGAGACGCGCGGGCAGGATTGCCAGCCCCAGCACCTCGATCAGACCGATATTTTCCTTCTTGATGTGGTGCACATCGGCATGCGGATGGAACAACCCGAGCGGATGCTCCTCCGTCGTGCGGTTGTTGCGGAAGACGAGATCGAACTCGAAATCCTTGCCGCGCCGCCGCGCAATCGGCGTGATCGTGTTGTGCGGCGCATCCGTCTCCGCCAGAATCTCCACCGAAGCGTC
>CAMURM010000326.1 GCA_947097535.1 uncultured Selenomonas sp. | reverse complement strand
CGGCGCTCTTCGTCCTGCAGCCCATCGGCGGCTTTCTCTCCGAATGGGTCGGCGCGGCGGCGACCGCCGCCATCGACAAGGGCGGGGCGCTGACGGGCTTCCTGCTCGGCGCCGCCTGGCTGCCGATGGTCATGCTCGGCATACATCAGGCATTGACGCCGATTCACGCGGAGCTTCTTTCTCGCTACGGCGTGACGATCCTCCTGCCCGTGCTCGCCATGGCGGGCGCGGGACAGGTCGGCGCCGCCTTCTGTGTCTACTGGCGCACGAAGAGCGCCTTCCTGCGGAAAACCGTGGCGACGGCTCTCCCCGTCGGCATCCTCGGCGTCGGCGAGCCGCTCATCTACGGCGTCACGCTCCCGCTCGGACGTCCCTTCCTCGGCGCCTGCATCGGCGGCGCCTGCGGCGGTGCCGTGCAGGCGGCCTTCATGGTCGGCGCTGCCGCCATGGGCATATCGGGCCTGCCGCTCACCGCCGTCACGGACAACCCCGCCGTCTACCTCGTCGGTCTTCTGACCGCATACATCGCCGGCTTTCTCGCGACCTGGCTCCTTGGCTTCCAGGATCCCGACGAGCCGCCAAAACAATGAAAGGAGGCATTGCCATGCAGACAGGAATCTCTGTTTATCCCGGCCTTGACAACACCCCGAAAGAAAACCTTCAGCTCATCGAGTCTGCCGCTAAGCTTGGCATCACGCGCATATTCACCTCCTTGCATATCCCCGAGACGAATCAAAGCGCGCTCAAGGAGGAGTTCAACGCCATCGTGCAGGAGGCGCGCAGCCACGACATGGAGATCATCTCCGACATCTCGCCTGCGACGCTTGAGCTTCTCGGTATGCGCCACTTCTCCCTCGCTGCCTTCCAGTTCATGGGCATCCACACCCTGCGCATCGACTACGGCTACGGCGCCTCCCACATCGCCGAGCTCAGCCGCAACACGCAGAACATGCGCATCCAGATCAACGCTTCGACCGTCACGGGCAAGTTCCTCACACAGCTCCTGCAGGAGAACGCGAACTTCGATAACATCGACGCCCTGCACAATTTCTACCCACGCGAGGGCACAGGGCTCGCCGAAGCGACGCTCGTGCGCAAGACCGCCATGCTGCACAAGGCGGGCATCTCCGTCGGCGCCTTCGTGCCGTGCCAGTTCCGCCGCCGCTCGCCTCTGCGCTGCGGCCTGCCGACGCTCGAAATGCACCGCGACTTCCCGCTCTCCCTCGCGGCGCGCCACCTCGCCGCCATCAGCATGGACTCGATCTTCATCGGCGATTCGCTGCCGTCGCCCGAGGAGCTTGAGACGCTCGCCGCCATCGAGGACAACTGCGTGACCATGCGCGCCGAGCTGTCCCTGCACGAGCCCGTGCAGGAGGAGCTTCTCGCGAATGTATTCACCGCGCGGCTCGACGAGGCGCGCGACGCCGTGCGCGCGCAGGAGAGCCGCGCCCTGCTCAAGGCGATCGGCCGCGACATCCTGCCGCAAAACCAGAAAATGCGTCCCTACGGCGCCGTCACGCTCGACAACAAGGACTACGGCAGATACATGGGCGAGCTGCAGATCATCAAGCATCCGCAGCCCGCCGATGCCCGCGTCAACGTCGCCGCGTTCATCCCCGAAGAAGAACAGTTTCTCATCAACTACATCATTCCGGGCAAGAAGTTTTCCTTTCATCTCGGAGAATGATGCCATGGAAAATGGACGAAAGGAGCCTCTGCCGAAGATAAGCGGCTCTTCAGAAGAAAGAAATCCCCCGCTCAGCTAAATCTGAACGGGGTTTTCTTTTGCCTGCACAATATTTCAGCGCCTCACGAAAAGAGTACGAGACGCCTTTATTTGAAGAAAATCGACTTGCCGATGAACTCGCGCAACAGGGAATTGTTCGGGATGTCGTCTTCCTCGGTGATGTCGGCGAAGCAGCGGCAGAAGTCCAACAAGCGGTTCGCCTTCGTGAACTCCGGCACATCGCGCGGCACCATTTCGAGGAGCGGCACGGCGTAACGCCGCAGGACGGCGAGCTCGTAGATCAGCGCTGAGTTGAACATCGCATCCGCCTCCTCCTGGAACGGGAAGATGTTCTTCTCCTCTCCCGCACGCACATCGGGCCACTGGCGCAAGGTCTTCAAAGCATAGGCGCCGCGGAACTGATAGTCGCGCACCATGCGGCGCAGGAGGCGCGCGTCCGTCGTCGGGATGCGGTTGTGCGCGTCGATATTGAGCTGCGTCAGGGCGCTGATGTAGATCTTATACTTCTTGCTGCGCGGCACGGCGGCGGTCAGAGCCTCGTTGAGCCCGTGGATGCCCTCGACGATCAAGGGCGCCGTCGGCGCGATGGACAGATGCTCCGTACCTTCTTCGCGCTTGCCTGTGAGGAAATTGTAGTGCGGCAGGATGACCTCTTCGCCGCGCAGGAGGCGCACGAGATGGTCGTTGAAGAGCTCGACGTCGAGCGCGCCGATGTTCTCGAAGTCGTACGCCCCTTCCGGTGTGCGCGGCGTATCCTCCCAGTTGCGGAAGTAGTCGTCGAGCGAGACGGAAACGGGCTCAATGCCGTTGACGCGAAGCTGTATGCGCAGGCGCTGCGCGAACGAGGTCTTGCCCGACGACGACGGTCCGGCGATCAATATGAGGCGAAGCTCCTCGATATTCGCGGCG
>CAMURM010000325.1 GCA_947097535.1 uncultured Selenomonas sp. | reverse complement strand
ACGTATGACTTCGCTGCAAACTCCTGCATCATCAGACAATCTGACACTCCATCCCGAGCCAATTCGCAATCCCCTGCGGCGCGGGGTCTGCATCCGCGTCCAGCTGCGCGACCAGGGCGGGATATGCCTCTGCGGGGACGTCGTTGAGGAAGATCGTTTCGAGATAGGCGGCGGCGCGTGAGCTGCCGACGTAGATGAGACGCTGGCACGTGGGCTTCGTGAGCTCGGATGTGCGCACGTCGAGGAGGAGGACAGCCTTTGCTTCCAAACCCTTGTAGCGGCGCACGGTCGTGAACCAGAGCTTGCCCTTTTCCGGCTGATGCGATATAGGAATCCCTGCGAGAGTGTCCAAGGCGCCGAAGGGGCTCTTTTCGAGTGTCGTGACCGTGAGGATCACGATGTCTTCGACGGCGAGCTTTTCCTCGCTTCTCATGCGGCGCACGAAGTCGGCGGCAGCCGCGCTGAGGGCTTTCAGATCGGGGACGAAGACGGCGCAGGGGCGCTTGCCGTGGATGGCATTGAGATAGTTCTTGTGCCTGCCCGCGAGGAAGCTGCGCACCGTCCGCCCGATTTCTGCCGTATTGCGGCAGTTGCGGTAGAGGACGAGGCGACAGTCCAAGTGCGCATCGATCCACTGCGGCGCCGTCTGCACCGTCCTTCCTGCAGCGCGGCGCGAGATGATCGTCTGTCCGCGATCATAAAAGACATAGAAGGCACCGTCATGCAGGTCGGCGAGCAGCGAGAGGTGTTCGAGCAGGGCGCTCGGAAAATCCTGCGCCTCATCGACGATGATGTTCGGGTACTCCCACAGTGTATCGTCAAACTCATTCTGAAAGAACGTCTCGAAATCACGCAGCACCGTTGCGAGCGGCAGGTTGCGCTCCGCCATCAGCTCTTCCGCCAGCGTGCGCTCGTTGTGGATCGTGATATTCGCATCCCACGAACAGGCGCGCAGGCGCTGCAAAAGGAACTCGTTGAAGCACAGGTAGAGCACCTTCTGCCCCTCGCGCGCGAGCATGCGCGCCTTCTCCGCCGCGAGCAGGCTCTTGCCCGTACCCGCCACGCCGTGAATCGCCGCCGTGCGCTGATCGGCAAGGTACTCCAGCAGGGCGAACTGCGCCTGGGTCAGGCGCGCGGTCGACTGCGCCACGGAACGCGAGGCGGCGGACAGCGTCTCCACGATGCGAAAGACGGGCTGCAGGATTTGGACGACGTGCCGGAAGGCAGCCGCTGTCTGTTCCCGCTTCGGGATCCCGAGCAGGCGGCTCCAATAAGCGTAGATCTTTTCCAGCGTTGCCTTCGGCTCGTACAGATCGCCCGCATCGAGGATGATGTCGCGCGGCGATTCGAGCGGCAGAGCCTTGCCCTTCGGAATCTCCACCGAGGTGAACCAGACCGCCTTGCCCACGAGAGGCATTTGCTGCGGCGTTCTGCGGCGCAGCTCCGCGAGGATTCGCTGGCGGCTGTTTTCCGCTTGCTGAAACGGGTAGATGACCTTCGTCTCGCCCGTGCGGCGGTTCGTCTGACGCCACGCTCCTTCCTCGTAGGCAATGCCGCCCGCCTTCACCTCGATGGCGAGGATGCCGTGGTGCGGGTGCAGCACGACGAAATCCGCCTCCCCCTGCGGTGCCGTGCGGACGCCATCGCCCAGCCAGCAGTAGGAGTGAAACACCGTATAATCATCGCCGAGCATCGCAAGGGCATGATAGGCCTGCTGTTCTCCCTCGCTGCCATGAAAATCTCCCGCAAATGCAGGGTAGAATCGTGCCATAGAAGCCGCCCTTCCTTCCCGAAGCAGACATACTGCCCCTGTCGTTTTCCCCGACGCATCCGCCGACCGGATGCCTCAGAACGTAAACATCTGCTCACGCACCCTGCCCGGAGAAATATGATAGAGCGTGCCCCTTCGCGGCGTCGTCACGAGGAGCTTGATCAGCTCGTTGTTCCTGCCTGCCGCCATCTCGTGATCGCTCACCATGATTGCAAACGTCTCGTGATTCTTGCTGTAATCCTCCGGCGAGGAAAGCTGCCTGTAAAAGCCGCCGAGATTGGTGATGATCTTTTGCTGTGAATCGTACAGGAAGCCCATGCGACACAGAAGCGGCGCTTTCGTACCCTTCGATATAGATTCGAGCCAGTATACATAGTACCTGCGATCTTCTGATATGCACGTCGCATCGTACAAGAGGTACATGGACATGGTATCATTGCTGAAGCTTGCGAGGTATACCCGATTCGTCGTCGGCGGCTGCTGGCGCATGAGGTACGTCTGCGGGCTCGGAACCGCCGCATCTCCGAAGGGGCGGTCGTAGCCGTCAAAGCGAAGCTCGTACGGAACGTAGAAGTTCTGTGCGCCGATCGCCTGTGCATGCGCCTGTATACTTACCAGCAATGAAAAGAGGAGCGCCAGCAGCGCCGCCGTCTTCTTCATGTAAAAACCTTCTTTCTCAACCCCTTGCGGGCATCCTTCTCTTACAACAGCTCCGTCATGCGCTTCAAAGGCTCTGAGGTGTCGAGGTGTCCGGCGAGCGAGTCCACCTTCTTGCCTTCGAGGAAGATCTGCACCGACTTCACCTCGGGGAACTCGGTCAGCGTGTTGACGATGGAGCCGACAAGCATCTCTTCGCCCGTCCAGCCGCCCGTGAAGTTCTTGACGAGGCCTT
>CAMURM010000324.1 GCA_947097535.1 uncultured Selenomonas sp. | reverse complement strand
CCTAGAACAAGAAAGACCTCGGAAAAAGCAGAAGAAATGAAGCCGAAAAAAGCGGAAGTCATCGCTGCAGCAGACGCGTCCACGGAAAGCGCCGTTCCGGGCGGCGAAGAGGCTGCCAGGGAACTGACCTCCGCCGTGCCCGCCAAAGAGATGCAGGAGGCAGCGCCGAAAGAAATGCAGACGACAGCAGAGTCTGACGAAACAGTGAGCGAGGCAGCAGCGCCTGCTCCAAAGAAGCGCGGCAGAAAGCCCGACACGAAGAGCAGCACGAAAACGGGCGCCAAAGGCAGCACCAAAACGACGCGCGGCAAGAGCACGAAAGCCGCCGCCAAGACGACGAAACGCGCCGCCCGCAAAGAAGACGCCGATCCCACAGCCGACACGGCGCCGAGCGCCAAGAAAAAGCCGCACGGCGAGCCGATCTTCGCGCTCGACATCGGCACGCGCAGCATCATCGGCATCGTCGCTGAAAAACTCGACAACGAGCAGATGCGCATCCTCGCGACCGTGCGCCGCGAGCACAAGACGCGCGCCATGCTCGACGGGCAGATCCACGACGTGCCGCAGGTCGCCGACCTCATCCGCGAGGTCAAGCGCGAGCTCGAAAAGCTCACGGGGCCCTTGAAGTCCGCCTCCGTCGCAGCTGCCGGCCGCGCCCTCTACACCATGACCGCCGAAGCCTCCGTCGAGATCAACGGCGTCATCACCGACGAGCAGCAGCGTGCCCTCGACTTCTCGGGCGTGCAGGCGGCGCAGGCGAAGCTCGCGGGCTCCAAGGACATCGAAGATCCCGGCCGCTACTACTGCGTCGGCTACAGCACGATCCAGTACACGCTCGACGACATCCCCCTGAAGAGCCTCGTCGGCCAGCGCGGCAAAACAGCCAAGGCAACCGTCATCGCGACCTTCCTGCCGCGCCAGGTCATCGACTCCATGCAGTCGGCTCTACGAGACGTCGGCCTTGAGATGCGCGCTTTGACCCTTGAGCCGATCGCCGCCATCAACGTCCTCATCCCGCCGACAATGCGCCATCTGAACCTCGTGCTCGTCGACATCGGCGCCGGCACCTCCGACGTCGCCATCACGAAGAACGGCTCCATCATCGCCTACGGCATGGTGCCCCTCGCAGGCGACGAGATCACCGAAGCCATCAGCCAGCGCTACCTCCTCGACTTCAACGTAGCGGAAAGCGTCAAGCGCAACGCCGCCGCCGGCCGCGAATCGAAGTTCACCGACATCCTCGGCACGGAATACAAGCTCGGCCCCTCCGACGTCATCGGCCCCATCATGCCGAACATCCAGAACCTCGCCGACTCCATCGCGCGCCAGGTGCTTGAGCTCAACGGCGACTCGCCGCAGGCGGTCATGCTCGTCGGCGGCGGCTCGCAGACGCCGGGACTCGCCGCACTCGTAGCGAAGGCGCTCTCCGTGCCCGAAAACCGCGTCGCCGTGCGCCATCCCGAAACCGTCATCGGCGTCGAAAGCATCCCCGCCGAACTGCAGGTGCCCGACGCCGTCACGCCCCTGGGCATCTTGAAGATCGCCTCGATCAACCTCCTGCACTTCCTCTCCGTCTACGTCAACGAACAGGAAATCAACCTCTTCAACTTCCGCGATCTCACCGTGTCCGACGCGCTCTTGAACGCCGGCATCCAGCTCAAGAAGTACAACGGCCGCCCCGGACTCGGACTCATGGTCACGGTCAACGGCGAAAAGAAATTCTTCCCCGGATCGCTTCCCTCCATGGCAATTCTGAAGCTCGACGGTGAGGACACGACGCTCGACGCGCTCGTCAAGGCAGGCTGCCGCATCACCGTCGCGCACGGCAAGGACGGCGAAACGCCCGAAGTGCGCCTCGCCGACGTCCTGCAGGTCGCGCCGGAATTTCCGCTCGAAATCAACGGCAGGGACACGCGCCTCCAGCAGGCCGCCTACGTCAACGGCGAGCCTGCCAAGCCCGACCGCCTGCTCGCCGACAACGACATCGTCGAAAGCAAGGAGCCACGCACCCTCGGCGAAGCCTTGAAAGCCGCAGGCTACCCGCCGACGGGCAGGAAGATCCACTACACACTGAACGACAACAACGCGCAGTACGTCGTATCGCCCGAAATCCTGCTGAACGACGCGCCCGCTACCATCTCCGAGCCCATCCACGAGGGCGACCGCATCGAATACCAGATGACCGCCGAGCCCAAGCTCAGCGATGTACTCGACATCTCGCGCCTGCAGGCGACCATCACCATCACCTACAACGACCGGGAGTACGAGATTCCCTCCGCCTCCTTAGAGCTTGAGGTCAACGGTCACAAGGCGTCGCCCGGCACCTACCTCGAAGACGGCAGCGTCGTCTACTACAAGATCTCCGAGAAAAAGGCGACGACCGTCAACGAGGCTCTGCTCGCCGTCGGCTTCGAGCCGCCGCCCGCCACGAGCCGTGTCAGCGTCTCCATCTTCGTCAACCGCCGCCCCGTCGTCTTCACCGATCCCATCAAGAACGGCGACCGCCTCGACATCGTCATCAAGCCCCTGCCCGCCCCCACCGCACCCGCAGCAGGCTTCAGCGGCATCCCTAATGTTTAGGACTTGACTTCTTGGATTTTCATGGTAAGCTACACGCACAAACGTCCACTTCGTGGACATTGTGCGCCGCCCTTACATGAAAGA
>CAMURM010000323.1 GCA_947097535.1 uncultured Selenomonas sp. | reverse complement strand
ACGATGACCTCCTCGCCCGCTTCGAGGTTCAGCACATGAATGACGCCGTAGCTGCTCAAAAAGGCGATGCCCTTGCCCGTGAGCTTCAGGAGGAAGAAGCCCTCCTGCGAGAAGAACCCCTGCATGAGCCCCTGCATCTTCGAGTCGACGTTGATGCCCTCCTCCGCCGCGAGGAAGCCGCCCTTCTGCACGATCATGCCGTAGGAGCCGTCGAGGGCGACGTCCATGATGCCGCCGGGCAGCGGATGTCCGAAGAGCACCTTGCCCGCGCCGCGCGACGCGACGAGCCGCTGCATGAAGAAGCTCTCGCCCGTGAAGACGCGGCGCATGAGGCCGCCGAACACGCCGCCCTCCACCTTGCCCTCGACGTCGACGGTCGCGTCCATGGCGATCATGGCGTCCGACTCCGCCTTGATCGCCTCGCCGTGGCGCAGCGAGCACTCGACCACGGGAAAAGCCTCGGGATATAAGATTCTGTATTCCATCACCGCACTCCTTTCGTTGGAAAGCCCCAAGGCGAGTGCCTTGAGGCTTTTCCTAAATGAGTCTCCCTGAGGGGGCTCAGATATTGACGCCGTATGCCTTGCCGAGTGCACCGAGGCCGCCGCTGTAGCCCGCGCCGACGGCGTTGAACTTCCACTCCGCACCCTGGCGGTAGAGCCTGCCGACGACGACCGCCGTCTCGATCGAGAAGTCCTCGCCGAGATCGAAGCGGATGAGCTCCTCGCCCGTCGCCTCGTTGACGACGCGGATGAAGGCGTTCGATACCTGACCGAAGTTCTGCTTGCGCTCATCGGCCTCGTAGATCGTGACCGTGAAGTCGATCTTATCGATGGACGCCGGCACCTTCGAGAGGTCGACCTTGATCTGCTCGTCGTCGCCCTCGCCCTCGCCCGTGAGGTTGTCGCCTGTATGCTCAACACCGCCCGAAGCATGCTTGAGGTTGCCATAGAAAACGAAGTCCGCGTCGCTCGTCACCTTTTCATTCGGTCCGAGAAGGAACGCCGAGGCGTCGAGGTCGAAGTCGGAGCCGCCGTCGTACTTGTTCGTGTCCCAGCCGAGGCCGATCAGAAGCTTCGAAAGTCCCGGATTGCCCTTCGTCAAATCAACCTTCTGTCCCTTTTTCAAACTGATTGCCATGAAGATTCCTCCTTTGATGTACGCGGAGAAGCGCACAAGGGCGCCCACCGATCAAGGCACAAAAGTGCCGCTCCTATATCAAGCCGCAAGGGCGTGATGACTTACTGATAGCGCCTCGCCAGCTCGTTGAGTCCCGTGTCCTTCGTGCCCTGGCCGATGGCGTTGAATTTCCACTCGCCGTTATAGCGGTAGATCTCACCGAAGATCATCGCCGTCATGCCCGCGTAGCTCTCCGAGAGGTTGTAGCGGCAGAACTCCTCGCCCGTATTCTCATCGCATATACGGATGAAGGCGTTCGCGATCATGCCGAAGTCCTGCTTCCTCGACTGGCAGTCGTAGATGTTGACGACGAAGACGAGCTTGTCGTACGCCGCGGGCACAGCCGTCAAATCGACGAGGATCTGCTCGTCGTCACCCTCGCCCTCGCCCGTGAGGTTGTCGCCCGTATGGCGGATCGCGCCCGACGAGTGCTTGAGGTTGCCGAAGTAGACGACGTCGTCGCGCGACACCAGGCGGCCGCCCTGGCAGGCAATGACGCTCGCATCGCAGTCGATGTCGGGCGCCGAGCCGCCGAAGATCGCGCCGAAGAGCCCGCCCTTTTTCTTCTGCTCGACGGGATCCCAGCCGAGTCCGATGCGGATGCGCGAGAGCGCCTGCCCGTCCGCTTTCTTCAAATTTACCTTCTGTCCCTTTTGCAAATTCACGCCCATACTTCTGCCTCCTCGATGCTTTTGGCGATAAAGAACGCCTAATACTTCCGGTATTTCCCTGCGATTTCACGCATTTGCACGAGAAATCATTTCAATCCTTAGTAGACTTCAGTATACTTCGCCCTGCCGCCGCCATTTCCCTTCATGACGCAAAGGAAAATTTCCGCGTAAGTCACGAAATGCGCGCCGCTCCCCTGGCGAAAAGGGCGGCGCATTTCTTCTGCCGCCCTTCAGTCCTTGCTGCCCGCCGTCCAACGCAGGCCCCAGTGGTACGCCTTGTCCATGCTCTTGTGCCCGCTGAAGAAGTGCACGAGCTTTTCGACGCTGAAGGTGTCGTTGATGTTTTCGAGCATGGCGATGGCGCACATCCCCTTCGAGGAGCCGTATTCGTCCATGCGCACGATGATGTCGGGGCTGCCCGAGCAGCGCACGGTGACGACGCCGTCCGCCTGCTGCCAGTTGGCGATGCCGTCGTAGATAAAGGTGTAGACGAGGATGCGCCTGATCTTCGACGCCATCTTGCCGTTGACGCGAAGCGTCTCGCCGCCCGCCGAGCTGCCCGTGCGGTCGTCGCCGTCGAGCGCGATCCACGGCGCGCGCGAGAGGCTGCCGAAGGCGTTGCCGAGCGCCTGCACGCAGCCTTTTTCGCCGTCCTTGAGCTCGTAGAGGCAGCCGAGGTCGAGGTCGATGGCGCCCGAGCTGCCGCCGCCGAAGATCGAGGCGAGGAGCCCCTGCTTCTTCGCCGGCGGCTGCTGATGCCAGTTGAGGTTGATCGAGATCTCGCCGAGCGCGCCGCCGCCCTTGACGAGGCTGACCTTCTGCC
>CAMURM010000322.1 GCA_947097535.1 uncultured Selenomonas sp. | reverse complement strand
GCCAGAACTTCGCCATTTCCCCTCTGCGACTCTAAAACCATTTCGTTGATTGTCATTTTCCTCACCCTCAGGCGAGGAACCGGTTCCTCTACTTATTAGCGCTTGCCGCTATTGTAGCGAAGGGATGCGGCAGGCGCAAAAGCCGAGCGAGCGCTGACTCGACGAAACTCATAGGAGAAACGACGCGTACACATTCGGTACGCGAAAAGCCCCCCAAGGTGCTAGCCTTGGGGGGCTTTTCTATTCTTCACGCCATACAGCAAAGAGCGCCGCAGCCCATTTCGCTGCGGCGCTCTACGCACGTTCTTTCATTTTTTTCTATTTCCTTCCCAGGGAAACGCGATTCCATGCCTTCTTCCTCCCGCCTCACGCAAACATCCGTTCGCTAAACCAGCATAATATGCAGAACACATGTTTTGCAAGTGTTCTCATGCGGCGTTCTGCCAAAAGCGCCGCGAGAGAACATCAACGATGGAAACATGCCCTTCGGGGAAGTAAGATCCCGTATCAGCAAGAATGATGCGCTTGTTGAGGAAGAGCGGCTTTCCTCTCCCGTCAAGGAACAAGGTCGGCGTATGTCCGGCGACGACAATGTCGTCACCCGCGTAATGCTCATAGAACTCCTCGCGAATCCACAGGAGGTCGTTTGATCGCTGCTCCTCGAAGGCGACGCCCGGGCGCACGCCCGCATGCGCGAAGAAATAGCGCTCCCCTTCCTGCTCAACCGTATGCGAAAGCGGCAGTTCCCGCAGGAAGGCGAGTACGCGCGCAATCGTCCCCGGCGCTTCCTTCTCCCATGCCAGAAGTTTCGCCATCGTCTCCCTGCCGCCGTTCATCAGCCAACCTTCGCCCGTCGCGCCGCCGAAGAAATAGTCGAGCATCATCTGCTCATGGTTGCCGCGCAAAAGGACGACATTCTTCTCCTCGGCAAGCTTCATGACGAATTCCAGCGTGCGGCGCACCGAAGGGCCGCGGTCGATGTAGTCGCCAAGGAACACGAGGAGGTCGTCTGCTGCGTCGACCTTCGCCTTCTCGTAAGCGGAACGAAACTTCTCAAAATGACCGTGAATGTCCCCTACTGCCAGAATCCTGCGATACGTCATGGCTGCCCTCTCCTTTTACTGCCACACTGCGATGAAAACAGGCTCGCCTGTCATGTCGGCGATGCCATCGGTCTACATCATCAGTATAGCCGGAAAATGCCCCATCGCGGTCGCCCGTCATGCGACAGTTGCGGCAGGGATTTGCAGGATGTCAAAGAGCAAAAAAAGACGGTGTATATGCCGAATGCGGCATATACACCGTCCCATTCTCAGTTTTCGACTACTTCCTTCGTCAGGCGAAGCGCTTCCTCGAGAAGAACGTCTCGTCGTACAAAAGCCCTTCGAGCGTATAGAAGCCGAGGCGCGTCAGAAGCTCCAAGACGTAGGGATTGTCGAGCGGCGTGCGGTACGGCGAGCGGCTGCCGTACGCCTTGACATGCTCCTTCGCCTCTTCCTGCGGGATAAGCTTCTTCGGACCGCCGACACAGCCGCCCGCACAGCCCATGCCTTCGAAGAAGTTCGCCTTGACTTCCCCCTCCATGAGGTCGCTGAGCATCTGCTTGCACTCGGCAACGCCGTTCGCATGGCGTGAGCGCACCTTGATCGCGCGCTCGGGATTCAGCCGGTCGAGCGTCATCTGCACCGCCTGCGAGACGCCGCCCGCGTAGGCGTAGATGCGTCCCGCCTCCGACGAGTAGACGCGCTTCTTGTCCGACTGATCCTGCGGCTGGATGCCGAGACGATCAAAGATGTCCTTGCACTCCTGGAACGTCAGCACATGGTCGATGGCGCCGATGAGATCGGGATCCTTCGCTTCCGTCTTCTTCGCCATGCAGGGGCCGAGAAAGACGGTCAGAGCGTCGGGATAGAGCTTCTTCACCGTGCGGCCGGCGGCGATCATCGGCGAGACGGACGGCGGCACATGCGGCATGAGCGTCTGGAAGCTCTTCTTGATCATCGCCACCCACATGGGACAGCAGCAGCTCGTGAGCATGTAGTCCGACTCCGACTGAATGTTGCGGTCGAACTCCAATGCCTCCTTGAGCGTCAGGATGTCGGCGAAGAGTGCGACCTCGACGAGCCCGTCGAAGCCCATCTTGCGGAAGGCGTTGCGGATCTGTCCCGTCTTGACGTCCTTGTACTGCCCCATGAACGCCGGCGCGATGAGGATGTACGCCTTGCGCCCCGCCTTCTTGCCCGCCAGGACGTCTTCTAAGACGGCGCGCGCGTCCTTGGCGAGCGGCTTCTTCTGTCCTTCGTCCGAGAGCTTTTCCTCGCCCCAGAGCGGCTCATGAATCGTCGGGTGGAAAAGACAGTTGAGCTGCTCGGGATCGTACTCGAACGCCTCGTGCCCCGTAGCCTTTTTCAATGCTTCGCGGTAAAAATTCTCGATTGTCTGCATGAAGAATCCCCCTTCGTAATCTCGCCTCATTCCCTCCAGTTATATTATAGCTTGTCCTTATAAACTTGTCAGCGGCATAATCGTTTATTTGGTAAATTATTTTATAAAAAGTGATTGACAGCGCATAGACTTTCCCCTATAATAGAACACGTTGACAGCAACGCTTGTCAATGGGGTATCGCCAAGTTGGTAAGGCACGGGATTCTGAATCCCGCATGCGTTGGTTCGAGTCCAGCTACCCCAGCCA
>CAMURM010000321.1 GCA_947097535.1 uncultured Selenomonas sp. | reverse complement strand
CGACCTCACGGTAATCGACGGGCATGTCCCCCTCGTTTTCAAAGAAGAGCGACGCCTCGGCGACGCCCAGCGCGCGGCGCGTCGCACTGCCCGTGAATATGATGTCCTCGGCCTTCGAGCCGCGCAGGGCGCGCACATTCTGCTCGCCGAGCACCCAGCGCACGGCGTCCGTGACGTTGCTCTTGCCGCTGCCGTTCGGCCCGACGATCGCCGTGACGCCCGGATGGAACTCGATCTCGATTTTATCGGCAAACGATTTGAAGCCATAAGCTTCGAGGCGTTTCAACTGCAAAACTTCTTCACCAGCCTATATTTCCGCAGCCCGCCGGCTGCATCTTCGATCGCCTCACTGGCGAAAACGCTCCTTGAACTCCTGCGTCGTCGTGTACTCCTCCATGAAGGAAACGACCTTGCGCCCCGTTTCGCTCAGGCGCTTCTGCGGGCTCCAGAAAAGGTTGACCTGAATCCCCAGCTCCGGCACGAGCGGGCGACGCGCAAAAATCGTCTCGCTGCGCGTCACGAAGTTCGGCAGGATCGATATGCCGAGGTTGTTCGCGACGAGCTGCTTGATCGTCTTGAGCTGCGACGTGCACAGTAGGATATCGGGTGTAAAGCCGTTTTCCATACAGCTCCGATAAACCGTATCGTATTGGTATGTATTGGGCTGCTGCATGATGAACTTCTCGCGCCGCAGATCGGCGACGGCGACATGCTCGCACGCCGTCAGCGGGTGGTCGAGCGGAAGACACAGCTCCATCTCATCCTGCAGGACGGAGAGTTCATTGCGGTGCGGCTTGCCGATGGGCGCGAGCACGACACCGAAATCGAGCAGCCCCTCCTCGACCTTCGCTCTGACCTCGACGGAATCGACGTATTCGCAGACATCGAGATTGATGTCTGCATGCGTCGCCGTGAATTTCGTGAAAAAATCAGGAAACAGGTACGCCTCCAGCATCGGCGGCAGGCCGAAGTGAACCGTCCTCTTCGCATCGGGACGGAAGCGCAGCATATCCTGCTCCGCCCGTTCCACCGCCTGCATGATCTTCTCTGCATGAAGCAGGAACGCCCTTCCCTCCATCGTCAGAGACACGCGCTTCTGCCGGCGGTCGACGAGCATCAGACCGATCTCGGACTCCAAGGATTTGATCGCCTTCGTGACAGACGGCTGGGAAACGTGGAGAGCTTCCGCCGTGCGCGTGAAATTTTCCAGATGGGCAAGCGTGCAAAAATATTCTAATTGTCGAATTTCCAAGCTATTCCCTCCTCCAGTTCTCTGCAGCTATTATACCATAACTGTGAGGAATATTACAGGGGAAATTCGGCACAAACATCGCATGATGCAAAATTTCAGATTCAGCGCACGAGAGAAACGGGCGACAGCACCTGCGCGCCCTGGCTGTTCGTGAAAATGTCGGCGCGCACGCCGAAGACCTCGGCGAGCATGGCGACGTTCAGCACATCGTGCGGTGCGCCCGTGCTGAAGATGCGCTTGTTCTTGATGACGGCGATCTCGTCGGCATACTGCAGGGCATGGTTGATGTCGTGCAGCACCATGATGACCGTCATGGCGTGCTCTCGGTTGAGCCGCTTGATGATCTCCATGACTTCGAGCTGGTGCGCGATGTCGAGATACGTCGTCGGCTCATCGAGCAGGAGGTATTCGGGCTGACGCGCGAGCGCCATGGCGATCCAGGCACGCTGCCGCTCGCCGCCCGAGAGCGACATGACCTGCCGTTCGCGCATCGCCTCCAGGCGCGTCTCGGCGAGCGCCCAGGCGACGGCTTCCCTGTCCTCCTTCGAGCGGCCGATCGTGCGCCAGCTGCGGTACGGATAGCGGCCGTAGTCGACGAGCGCCTCGACCGTGAGATCGGGCGGCGCGGCAAGCCCCTGCGGCAGGATGGCGAGCCGCTTCGCCAGAAGCTTGCGATCGATGGCATGGATGTCCGTGCCGCCCAGCAGCACCTCGCCCCCGTAGTTGCGATTCAGGGCGGCGAGCACGCGCAGAAGCGTCGATTTTCCCGCGCCGTTCGGCCCGATGATCGCCGTGCGCTTTCCCGCGGGAAACTCGACGTCGAGATTCTCCAAGATGGTTTTTCCCGAAAGAGCCACCGAAAGGCGGCGAACCGTCAGCGACATCAAAGCTCCCTCCTCAAGAGAAACAAGAAGAACGGTGCGCCGAGAACCGCCATGAGGATGCCGACGGGCAGCTCGACGGGCGCGAACGCCGTGCGCGCGAACGTGTCGCTCAAGGTCACGACGGCCGCGCCGAGGAGCGCGGACGCGGGCAGCAGGATGCGATAGTCGGAGCCGACCAAGAGGCGCGCCGCATGCGGCACGATGAGGCCGACGAAGCCCAGAAGCCCGACGACAGCGACGGCGCTCGCCGCCAGAAGCGCCGCGATCGCCGTGAGCAGGAGGCGTGAGACCTCGACGCGAAGGCCGAGACTCTTCGCGATCTCGTCGCCGAGGAGCAAAATGTTGAGCTGGCGCGAAAAGGCGAGGGCGAGCACGAGCCCTGCGATCGTATAGGGGAAGATCATATCGACCTGCGGCCAGCTGCGCGCCGACAGACCGCCGACCATCCACATCAAGGCGCCGTGCACGCGGTCGCTGTAAAAGATCATCAGGGCGGAGATGCCCGCGCCGAGAAAAGCCGAGACGGCGACGCCCGCCAGGATGATGCGGATCGGGCGGA
>CAMURM010000320.1 GCA_947097535.1 uncultured Selenomonas sp. | reverse complement strand
TCTGCAAGATCAACATCGACTCCGACCTGCGCCTCGCCATGACGGCGGGCATCCGTGAGCACTACAAGCAGCACCCCGAGCACTTCGACCCGCGCCAGTACATCGCTCCGGGTCGCGACTACATCCGCGAGCTCGTCGAGCACAAGATCAAGGAAGTCCTCGGCTCCGACGGCAAGGCCGCGGAAGTCATGGCGCTTTTGAAGTAATTTCCCGAACACGAATGAGCCGCTTTGCCTGCTCTCTCGGGGCACAGCCTCTCGGGCTTCCACAGCGGCTTCTTCTCTAAAAATCGTGCAGAGCTTTCTTTCTGCACGATTTTTGTTTCGATAATTACTTTCAATTTCATTGCTATTCTCCCGACTTCGCTGTATAATAGAAGAGGATACGATTTAAGGAGGTATGCAAAATGAATCAAGAGCAACTCAATCGCATGCAAAACGGCAAGGGCTTCATCGCCGCCCTCGACCAGAGCGGCGGCTCGACGCCGAAGGCGCTCAAAGCATACGGCGTGGACGAAAGCGCCTACTCGAACGACGAGGAGATGTTCACGCGTGTTCATGAAATGCGCACGCGCATCATCAAGAGCCCCTCGTTCACGAAGGACGAAATCCTCGCAGCCATCCTCTTCGAGAACACGATGGATCGCAAGATTGACGACCTCTATACGGCAGACTTCCTCTGGGATAAGAAGGGCATCGTGCCGATCCTCAAGGTCGACAAGGGGCTTGCTGCCGAAAACGACGGCGTGCAGCTCATGAAGCCCATCGAAGGGCTTGCCGCGCTCCTCGACCGCGCGGTCGAGCGCCATATCTTCGGCACGAAGATGCGCTCCGTCATCAAGGAAGCGAACAAGGAAGGCATCAAGGCGATCATCGAGCAGCAGTTCGCCGTCGGCAAGGAAATCATCGCCAAGGGACTCGTACCCATCCTTGAGCCGGAAGTCGACATCCATTGCGCCAAGAAGGAAGAGGCGGAAGCCATCATGCTCGAAGAGATCAAGGCGCATGTGGCAAAGCTCGCTGCTGACGACAAGATCATGCTCAAGGTCACGATCCCGACGAAGGAAAACCTCTACGAGGAGCTCATGAAGGATCCGCACGTCGTGCGCATCGTCGCGCTGAGCGGCGGCTATCCGCAGGACGAGGCAAACGAAAAGCTCGCGAAGAACCGCGGTCTCATCGCCAGCTTCTCCCGCGCTCTCGCGCAGGATCTGCGCGCCGGCCAGAGCGACGCCGAGTTTGACAAGGTCTTGAAGACCGCCATCGACGGCATCTACAAGGCTTCCATCACCTGAGCACGCTCTTCGCCAGCCTCGAAAAGCATAGCGAAAAGGCAAGACAGCACGCATTTGCTGCCTTGCCTTTTGCTTTTGCCTTGACAGCAGAAAATCCCTGCTATATGATAGGGAACTGGAAGCCATCTCCAAGGATGCTTCCAGACCAAGTATTTCCACAAACTATAAATAAGGACGTGTTCCCCGTGCTCACTGCAAAGAAAAAACTCCTAGCCGGCTTCTGCCTCATCTTCGTCCTGCTCCTCGCGGCGGCAGTCACTTCCTCCACGAGCTTTCAAGGCGGCGTTCCCGTCCTCAACTACCACCAGATCAACGATCGTGACCACAACGCTTTGACGCTCAGTACACCTGAATTTGAAGCGCAGATGAAGTACCTCGCCGAAAACGGCTACCACACCATCACGCCGGAAGAGCTCGCCGACCATCTTGAAAACGGCACGGCTCTGCCCGAAAAGCCCATCCTCCTCACCTTTGACGACGGCTATATCGACAATTACAAGAACGCCTACCCCATCCTGCAGAAGTACGGGCTCAAAGGCTCGATTTACATCATCACGGATTACCTCGACGTCTATCCAAACTACCTCACATGGACAATCGCTAAGGAGATGCAGGACTCCGGCACCATCGACATCGAGTGCCACACGATGACCCATGTCGCGCTCGGCAGCCTCGACTCTGCAGAAGCGCTGCAGCACGAGGCCGTCGACTCCAAGAAGGCGATCGAGACGCACCTGCAAAAGCGCGTCACCTCCATCGCCTACCCCTGCGGCTCTTATAACGACGAAGTGCAGCGCGTCGTAAAAGACGCCGGCTACCGCACGGCGTTCACCGTCAACTACGGGCTCGATTACCCCGGCGATGATCCGTACGCGCTCAACCGCGTACCGATTTTCGGCTGCACCTCCCACTCCTTCCTGCGCTTCAAGCTGCGCATCCTCTTCACGCCGCTCTTCTCCAGGCTTCACAACCTGCGCACGGATTTCATACAGGGCGGTCACGACACCTGTGCACGCTTCATCCCCGTCCCCTGACGACCATCGACACGATTCAACGGAGGCAACCTCATGCACCAATACCTGTTCTTCATCGGCGACTTCCCCGTGCGCGCCTACGGGCTCATCCTGAGCCTCAGCATCATCCTCGCGACGGGCGTCGCCTACTTCCTCGCGAAGCAGGACGGACGCTACCACGGACACATCACCGACATGGGCATCTACTGCGGCATTGCGGGCCTCCTCGGCGCGCGGCTCTGGGACGTCTTCTTCTTCGACTGGGACTACTACCAACATCATCTGACGGAGATTCTGAACGTCTGGCAGGGCGGCATGGCGATCCAGGGCGGCGTGCTGCTCGGTGCTGTCATCGGCATCCTCTACACGCGCCGCCACGGCATCGACACCTGGGCGCTCGCCGACATCGTGGCGCCCGCCATCA
>CAMURM010000319.1 GCA_947097535.1 uncultured Selenomonas sp. | reverse complement strand
CGTCGGGCTCATAACCCGAAGGTCAGAGGTTCAAGTCCTCTTCCCGCAACCAATGAATTTGATCGTTGCTGATCACGCAGATGTTATCAGCAGCAGAAAAACGAATAGAGACTACTCTCAGAAAGCTCGGATCGCCTCGCGAGGTGCAGACCGGGCTTTTTGCGTTGCACAAAAAGAAATTGCTTAGGATTGAAAGGCAGGGCTCTCTTGTGGTAGAATAAGAGCGGATTGTTTTTGAAGAAGGGAGGACGGGCGGCGATTTTTTCTTTTCCTTCAGAGCATAAGGAGCACGCTTTTTGGTGTCGGGAGATCTTGGGCGGTCTGATCACGGTTTTTTCGCTCCTCGCGACTTTCGCCGTCGTACCCGCGCTCTGGGCGCGGGCGGGCGCGCCTTTTGTCGGAGTTTACACGGCGACGCTTCTCGCATCCTGCCTGACGACGCTCTTCGTGGGGCTTTTGGCTCGTCAGCCGCTTACGGCGGCGCCCACGCTCGGCGTCCAACTGTGGCTCGTCTACGGCGTCGTCTATCCGCTGGGTGTGCCGTGGCAGGCGGTGCTTGCCGCTTCCTTTGCGGCATCTCTCTTCTATCTGCTGACGGTGCTGTCGCCGCTCCGCAGCGTCATCAAAGCGGCTGTGCCCGAGGCGATCGTGCAGGCGGCGCGCGGCGGCGTGGGGCTTCTCATCATCCTCACGGGGCTTCAGATGGGAAAGCTCGTCGTCGGCTCGCCGCTGACGGTGACGATGCTCGGACACTTATCTGAGCCGGCGGCTTTCGTCGCGCTCATGGGTCTTGCGGCGGCGCTCGCGCTCTGGGTGATGGGCGTTCGTCCGGCGGCGTTCTGGGGCACTCTCCTTGCCGTTTCGCTGGCTCTTTTCGAGGGCTTCCTCGCATTGCCTGCAGCGCCGTTCCTCCTGCCCGAGGGGCTTGATCGGACGGTGCTCGCGCTCGATTTCGCGCACCTTTGGGAGCTTTCCGGCGTCGTGCTGACGCTCTGGCTCGTCCTCTTCTTTGACAGCGCCGGCACGTTCGCCGCGCTCGGTGAGGGCAGAGAGGCGCGTGAAGCGGCGGAGAAGCGCACGTTCACCGTGCTCGCCCTGGGCAATGCCGCAGCAGCTCTTCTAGGCACCGGATCTCTCGCTCTGGCGAAGGAGTCGGCTGCGGCGCGTGCCGTCGGTGCGCGCACGGGACTTGCCGCCTGCGCGGCGGCAGCCTGTCTGCTGCCCGTGCTCTTTCTGGAGCCGGTGGCGGCAGCTGTCCTCGATTTTTCGGGCGTTTTCGCGCCGCTCCTCGTCTTTTCGGGCTGCCTGCTCCTCAAGGGGCTGCGGCTCGACTGGCACGCGCCGTCGGAGCATGCCGCTTTCTTCGCCGTGCTCCTCGTGACGCCGCTCTCCTTCAATCTCGCCGCCGGTCTGGGCGCCGGCATCGTCCTCTACGTTTTTTTGGAGGTATTTGCGGGACGCGGGAAGGGACTTTCTCCCGTCCTGTGTTTCTTAGCCGTTTTTTTCGCGCTTTATTTTGCGTATTTCACGCCGTGATTTCTAGGAGGAATTGCATTGAGTTTCAAGAGGTCTTTTCATGGCAGAGCCGTTTTGACGGCATTCGTGCTCGGGGCATTTGCGTTTTCGCTTCCATCGGCGGCGGACGCCAGGCGCCTGCATGATCCGCAGGTGGAAACGAAAGTGGAAATGCACCAGAGCGTCGAGCAGGGTACGACGAAGGAGACGCCGGTTCAGGCGACGACGGGACAGCAGCCGCTTTCCGAGCGCATAAAGAGCATCTTGAATCCGCCGACGCCCGCAAAGAAGAATCCGCCGGCGCCCGCAAATCAGAAACCGACGGACAGACTGCCGGGCACCTATACGACGGCGCCGCGCACGGCGGACGCCATCCTGGGCACGGCGATGGCGACGGAGAAGCAGTGCGTGGACTATCTGCTGAGCAACAACCCCCATCCGAATATCTCCGTTTCCCCCGAAGTGCTCGTTTCTTACTACTACAAGGAGGGAGCGCGCGAGGGCGTGCGTCCCGACGTGGCGTTCGCACAGGCGCTGAAGGAAACGGGCTTCTTCCGCTACGGCGGCACGGTCACACCCGACCAGAACAACTACTGCGGTCTGGGGACGACGAGTGCGACGGTCAAGGGCGCTTACTTCGCCTCGTCGGAGCTCGGTGTGCGCGCGCACATCCAGCACCTCTTGGCGTATGCCTCGACGCGCCGTCCCGTCACGCCCCTCGTCGATCCGCGCTACGATCTCGTGCGCTCGACGTACGGTGCGCGCACGCTCGACACATGGACGGATCTCAATGGCCGCTGGGCCGTGCCCGGCCAGACATACGGGCAGAGTATCATGCAGCTTTTCCGCGATATCCTGCGCCAGTGAGCGGTTTGACGTCATGAAGGTGCGGCAGAGCCGCAGCCGACATGTATGAAGGGCGCGGCAGAGCCGCAAGCGAAGCAATAATGTATAAGAAGGTTGAGGATCGTATCTTATGATTAGTACAAGCGGACTTACGCTGCAGTTTGGCAAGCGCGTCCTGTTCAAGGATGTGAGCATCAAGTTCACGCCGGGGAATTGCTATGGCGTCATCGGCGCGAACGGTGCGGGCAAGTCGACGTTCCTGCGCGTCCTCGCGGGTGACATCGAGCCGTCGAAGGGCTCGGCCGACATCACGCCGGGCGAGCGCCTCGCCGTGCTCAAGCAGGATCACTATGCCTTCGACGAGGTCGAGG
>CAMURM010000318.1 GCA_947097535.1 uncultured Selenomonas sp. | reverse complement strand
GATGTGAACTTCGAACCGACGACGGTCGAGCGCGTCGACGCGGGCAATCATGTGACGATCGTGCCGGGCGACGACCTCGGCGTGACGGCGACCTTCTTCGACTATGGCTACTTCGCCAAGACGACGGACGGCCAGGTCATTCCGACGCGCGACTACGCGAGCGTTGAAAATCTCAAGGCAGTGACGTACGCGCGCAAGTACAATGTGCATTACTGGAACGCGGCTGTGAAGCCGGGCGGGCTCTATAATGTGCCGATCCAGATCGTTCCCGCAGTCAATCCTCTGACGCTTCGCCGTGGCGACGCGCTGCGCCTGCGCATCTACAAGGATGGCCAGCCGTATGCGAATGCGCCCGTCATCGCTGACGTGCTCGGCGACCTCACGACGGAAACGAATGCGGATGCGAACGGCTACATCACCGTGCGCGTGGCGAACAACGGTCTCAACGTCATCGGCGTCGAAGTCGGCTTCCCCACGGACGACCCGATCGTGACGGAGAAGATCTTCAGCTCGCTGTCGTTCATCATTCCGGCGGAGTAAGGAATAAGAGCCGCCTTTGATTTGTACGATACAGAGCGCTTAGGTGCAGAAAAACACCGCAGGCATGTGCTTGCGGTGTTTTTTTTGGCGCTTGCGGCGGCGCTCATTAGGCATTGATGCCGCATTCTTTACGGATGGCGCTTTGCCGGAGTTTGGAACAGTTGATGTCATACTCGCGTACGAACATTTTGCTGAAAATGAGGAAAAATGTGCAAAACATGGTGAAAAAATGCGGAAAAATGTGTAGAATGTCGTTGAAAAAGGCGGAAAAATGTGTTGTAATATTGTTGAAAGGCGGTGATTTCATTGGAACGTAAGGCGATGGAGGATTTGCGGCGCTGGCAGGCGAGCGCCGTGCGCAAGCCGCTTGTCCTGCGGGGGGCGCGGCAGGTCGGCAAGACATGGCTCATGAAGGAGTTCGGGCGAAGCTGCTACGAGGATTTCGCCTATTTCAATTTCGATGAAGACACTTCGCTTTCTTCGATTTTTGAAGCGAACAAGGAACCGCAGCGCCTTGTCGAGCTTTTGTCAATGATTGCGGGCAAGAAGATTGAGCCGCAGAAGACACTGCTGATCTTCGATGAGATTCAAGAATGTCCTGCGGCATTGAACGCGCTCAAATATTTCAAGGAAAAGGCGAACGACTATCCTGTCATTTCTGCGGGCAGTCTCCTGGGAACGCTCCTCGCGCAGCCGAAGTCCTATCCCGTCGGCATGGTCAATCTGCTTGACATCGAGCCTTTGACCTTCGCTGAATTTCTCGCGGCGACAGCACCGGCGCTTCATGCCTATTATGAGAGCATACAGAAGGGGCAGACGATCGAGGCGATCTTCCACGAGCGGCTGCTGGAAGCTTACGACTATTATCTGATCATCGGCGGCATGCCCGAGTGCGTTGCATCCTGGGTGCACGAAAAGGATCCCGCACAGATCGTGCGCATTCAGCACGAACTCGTGGAGATTTACGAAAACGATTTCTCGAAGCACAACGGCAAGGTCAACAGCGGGCGCCTCCTCATGGTTTTTCGCAGCATCGTTTCGCAGCTCGCGAAGGCGAATGAAAAGTTCATGTACGGCGCTGTGCGTACAGGCGGCAGGGCGCGCGATTTTGAAGAGGCTATCGAATGGCTCGTTTCGGCGGGCATGCTGCGCCGCGTCTATAATGTCTCCAAGACGGAGCATCCCCTTGCAGCATTCGATCGGCTCGATCAGTTCAAGTTGTTCGTTTTCGATACGGGCTTGCTCAAGTCCATGGCGAGCATCGATAACAGCGCCATTCTCTTGAAAAGCGACTACCAATTCAAGGGTCCGCTGACGGAAAATTACGTCCTGCAGCAACTGCACGGTCAGTTTCCTCTTGCGCCGCGCTATTATTCCGACAAGAGCGGTGAGATCGACTTCGTGCTGCAAGACGGCACGGAGATCATCCCCGTTGATGTCAAGGGCGGCGAGAAGAAAGCGGCGCCGTCGTTCAAGCGCTACATTGCCGCGCGAGCGCCGAAGCACGCCCTGCGCTTTTCAAGGCGCGGCTATCGAAAGGACGGCGCGATCACGAATCTGCCTTTGTATCTTGCAGGAAGGACGAAGGAGCTTCTATAAGGAAATGCTGGTTAAGAAGAGCTAATGATGTTTCCTCTGAATAGCATTGATTTTAAGTGTATTATGTGATATAATATAGCCGTGCCGTTCGATGTTTACAATGAAAGCTTTCATGTAAGGGCGGTGCATCTTTGTTCACTTTTTATTTCACGAGAGGAGATGATCGATTGAAAAACCTCCAGGTATTGCTTTCCGATGAGGAATATGAGGGACTTGAGAAGCGTGCTGAGGAAAAGGGGGTGCCGAAAAACGTCTACATCCGCAGTCTGCTTCTCGGCGAAGCCGATGAGTTTTCCAACGCCTATATGGAAACAATTGCACGCGTCGAAGCACTTGCGCCGGGCACGAAGTTCAACCTGAAAGCACTCTTTGGCACCGACTGGACACAGAGTCGAGGGACGAAGCTGACGCTCGGCAAGACCTTCTATGAGATGGTAGAAAGCGGCTATGTCAAGACGGCAAAGGTGCTCGGCAAGGACAGCTCGAATATCATGCAGTATGAGCGTGTATGACAACGGATGTGAAAGGATGATTCCTATGACAAACGCTATTTCTTTTGATGATTTCGTCGAATCGACGTCTCTTAATGCTTTTCTTGCC
>CAMURM010000317.1 GCA_947097535.1 uncultured Selenomonas sp. | reverse complement strand
TTAAGTTTCAGTGCAGCGGGAGAGGTTCGTCGATTTGTGGAGGGGAGGTGAGAAAATGAAACTCAGTGCGAGAAATCAGTTCAAGGGCAAGGTTGTATCCATCGAGAAAGGTGCGGTCAATGCCATCGTCGGCATCGAGATCGCAGGCGGCAACGTCGTCACGGCGACCATCAGTATGGGGTCCGTCGAGCGGCTTGGCCTTGTGATCGGCAAGGAAGCCTATGCCGTCATTAAGGCGACTTCCGTCATGGTCGGCGTGGACGACTGAGCGGTCTTCGGTGAGTACATATTATAAAAAAGCCGCTGTCGGGTTTCCTCGACAGCGGCTTTTTTGTGCGATTCGGCGGTGGTCAGACAGCTTTGCGCTCTTTTGGCGTCTCATGCGAGATGCGGCGGATGCGCTCGAAGGGGATGCCCTCGAATGCATAGCGCAAATCCAAATACCCGTCAGCTAGCTTGAATGAAACACGCTTGAGCGTGCGACCTTTCGAGTGCCTTTGGATTTTACGGATGTAGCGCTCGGCTTCCTTGGCGGAAAGAGCGCCGCTCTCGATGATAACGGTGACATTATCGATCGTCATAAAAATCCCTCCAGCGGTGTTGCAACCGTACCAGAAATCCATTTGAAGGACTTCCTTGAAACAAGACAGGAAGGACGAAACACCGTTCTTCCGAATCTCACGCCCATTATACACCATCGGCCAGAAATTGCAAGGTTTTTCTGTTTCCCGCTGAAAAGTCCTAAAAACAATGGAAGATAAAGGAAGATAAATAATAGAGGAATGCCGAATATACTTGCGTGGAAAAAGGAATTTTTGCGTTTAGATAAAATACATGATGTTTTCCTCGGACTTTTGTCGGTCAGCTTCTTCGAGGATGGCACAGAGGTTCACGCCTTGAAGTGCTTTTCGTATGGCGGCGTCCAGAGGCTCGTAGACGCAGTTCGTCAACGCCTGCTCAAGCGCCTCCTGTGCATCTCCCGTCGCAGGACCTGCCTTTTCCGTCAGCGGCAGTTCGATGGCGGAGAGCACATCCCACGCCGTGATTTCCTGCGGCGTTCGCGCGAGCTGGTAGCCGCCCTGCGAGCCCTTGCTCGATGTCACGAGGCGCGCGTGTTTTAATAAGGAAAAGACTTGCTCCAGGTAGATCTTGGAGATGCCGAGGTTCTCGGAGATCGTGAGAATCGTCGTCGGACTGGTCGCCTGGCTGATGCGCGCGAGGAACGCCATGGCAGCCAGCCCGTAGCGCCCTTTGGCGGAAATTTTCATAAGGGTATACCTCTTTTCATACAGTTTATATATGTATTTATCTTACCATGAAACCCCAAGAAGTCAAGCCCGAAGGGCGCAGACTGATTGGCAAGGTTTCTGTAAGGGCGGCGCACTTTTGTCCACAAAGTGGACGTTTGTGCGTGTAGTTTAGCGGGAAAAACGCCTTTTGTCAATCGCATAGTGATGGAATATGTTTTGTGGCAGTCTATCGTTCGTAAGGAAGCAAGGAAAAATAACGTCGTGCACGGAATTTTTTCAAAAGCCTATTGACACGCTAGGAAAAACGATGTAGTATATAACATATCAAACAGATATGAATTACATATATTGAGTTTTGAGGAGGACATATCATGGCAAAGATATACGAAAGCGTTACGGAACTCATCGGCGGTACGCCGCTTCTGCGTGCGCGGAATTTCAGCGCGAAGAACGGCGTCGAGGCGACGATCCTCGTGAAGCTCGAATACTTCAACCCCGCGGGCAGCGTCAAGGATCGCATCGCGCAGGCGATGGTCGAGGAGGCGGAGAAAAACGGCGATCTGAAGCCCGGCTCCGTCATCATTGAGCCGACGAGCGGCAACACGGGGATCGGCCTCGCGAGCGTCGCAGCGGCGCGCGGCTACCGTGCCATTCTCACGATGCCCGAGACGATGAGCGTCGAGCGGCGCAACCTCTTGAAGGCATACGGCGCTGAGATCGTCCTGACGGACGGCGCGAAGGGCATGAAGGGCGCGATCGAGAAGGCGGAAGAGCTCGCGAAGGAGACGCCGAACGCCTACATCCCGTCGCAGTTCGAGAACCCGGCGAATCCCGCCGTGCACAAGAGGACGACGGGGCCTGAAATCTGGGAAGCGACCGAAGGCAAGGTCGATTACTTCATCGCGGGCGTCGGCACGGGCGGCACGGTGACGGGCGTCGGCGAGTACCTGAAGAGCAAGAATCCAAACGTCAAGGTCGTAGCTTTAGAGCCGGAGAACTCGCCCGTCCTCAGTGCAGGCAAGGCGGGTCCGCACAAGATTCAGGGCATCGGCGCGGGCTTCGTGCCCAAGACGCTCGATACGAATGTCTACGATGAGGTCATCACGGTGTCGAACGAGGATGCTTTCCGCTATGGCAAGCAGTTTGCACGCACGGAGGGGGCGCTCGTCGGCATCTCCTCGGGCGCGGCGCTCGCTGCCGCCGTCGAGATCGCGCGCCGTCCCGAGGCGAAGGGCAAGACGATCGTCGCTCTGCTGCCCGACACGGGCGACCGCTATCTTTCGACCGATCTTTTCAACGACTGAGACAAAGGCATGAATGAGCTGCACCCCTGCCGGGCATTTTCCGGCAGGGGTGCTTGTATTAAGGAACCACTGATAAATTCAGCCCCCATCTTCACGCATCTGCGCCGTCCTCTCGTCGTCGACAAATCCTCGACGTAGCACCGCTACGCCTCCGGGTTGTCTCCTTGCTGAGCCGTCCAAGAGCCAAGTCCGAAGGACGCAGGCGATTGGG
>CAMURM010000316.1 GCA_947097535.1 uncultured Selenomonas sp. | reverse complement strand
AGCTCAAGATGCCCGGCTGGGTGCTCGCGGACGCCGATGTCATACGCGCGCTCGACAGCACCTTCAGCTTCACGAAGGTCGCCTTGACGAAGGCGGGCGAGATCGACAAGCGCAGGCTCGACTACGTCAAGACAGAGGAGGAGTTTGCCATCCTGCTCGACTACATCGCCTACATTCTGACGGACACGGGAAGACAGATCCTCGCGGGCGAGGTGCGCGCTTTGCCGTACCGTTTGAAGGACAGGACGGCGTGCAGCTATTGCCCGTACATCGCCGTCTGCGGCTTCGACCCGCTCGTGCCGGGCTTCGCTTACCGCAGGCTGCAAAGCCATGAAGATGCGGAGCTGATGGACAGTATGGAACTGAAAGGAAAGGAGGCTGCCGCATGGAAAGCGAGCGCAAATGGTCCCAAGCACAGCTGAAAGCAATCGAGGAGAGGGGCAAGAACCTGCTCGTCGCGGCGGCAGCCGGCTCGGGCAAGACCTCTGTGCTCGTCGAGCGCATCATCCGCCGCATCCTGAGCGGGGAAACGGACGTCGATCGGCTTCTCGTCGTCACCTTCACGAACGCTGCCGCTGCCGAGATGCGCGAGCGCATCGAAGCGGCTCTGGCGCAGGAGATCGCCAAGGGGGCGTCGTCGCCGCGCCTTGAGCGCCAGCTCGCGCTTCTTTCCAACGCCTCGATCTCGACGCTCCATGCCTTCTGTCAAAATGTCATTCGCCGCAACTTCGCCGCCATCGACCTCGATCCGAAGTTCCGCCTGGCGGGCGAGCAGGAGATTCGCCTGCTGCAGCAGGAAGTGCTCGAAGAGATATTTGAAAGGAAGTACGACGAGGCAGAGGAGGGCTTCCTCGCCTTTGCCGACGCTTACGGCACGGAGCGCGGCGACGAAGCGCTCTACGCCATGGTGCTGCGGCTCCATGCCTTTTCCTGCAGCCAGCCGTTCCCAGGGCTTTGGCTCGACTCCCTTGCCGCGCGCTTCGATCTTGCGGCGGACGCACGCCTTCTCGATACGCCGTGGGCAAGCACCGTGCTCGCGCAGATTTCCCTCGTCCTCTCGGGTTGTCTTGCCGCCGTGCAGCGCCTCTCTGAAAAGGCGGGCGCGCTCGGCTACGCAGCGTGCCACGATGCCTTGCAAGAGGACGAAACTCTCGTGGAAAATTTACTCGCCTCCGTGAAGGGCGGCGACTGGGAGGCAATGCGGCAGGCATTTTCTTCTTATAAGCATGCGACGATGCGCTTTCCCAAGGGCATGGACGAAGAAGAGAAGGAGGCGGCAAAGCGCCTCTTCACGCTGCCGCGCGACCGCGTGAAGCAAAGGCTCAAGCGGCTTAAAGAAACGTATTTTCACTCGGCGGAAGCTGAGCTGCTCGACGATCTGCGCGCGCTTTCGGGCACGGCGCACGCCATCGTCGGCGTCGTCAGGGATTTTGCCGCCGCTTTTCAGGCGGCGAAGAAGGAGCGCGGCATCGTGGATTTCAACGATCTCGAGCACTTCGCGCTCGCAGTTCTGAGAGACGAAGACGCGCCCGCGGGCGAGCTGCGCCCTTCGGCGCGCGCCCTCGCGCTGCAGGAGAAGTACGAGGAGGTCATGGTCGACGAGTATCAGGATACGAACGGCGTGCAGGAGGCGATCCTTTCGCTCGTTGCGCGCGCGGACAACCTCTTCACCGTCGGCGACGTGAAGCAGAGCATCTACCGCTTCCGCCTCGCCGACCCGCGCCTTTTCCTCAAGAAGCACAGCGAGTACCCGACGGCAGGCGGGCAGTATGCGCGCATCGACCTCTCGGAGAACTACCGCAGCCGCGCGGGCGTGCTCGCAGCCGTGAACTGGCTCTTCTCGCAGCTCATGATGCCCGAGGCGATGGAGCTTCTGTACGACGAGGCAGCGGCGCTGCACTTCGCCGCGCAATATCCCGAGGATGTGCCGCAGAGCCTCGCGGGCGCGACCGAGCTTCACATCATCGAAAGCGATGCCGTGCCCGACGCTGCCGCAGCGCAGGAAGAGGCAGATGCGTCCGCCCCTGAGGCGGGCGCAGAAAACGGGGCGGATGAGGAAGAGCTCAAGGGCTTCGCTCTGGAAGCGGCGTTCATTGCGCGGCGCGTGCGCACCTTGATGGCGAGCGGCGCGCTTGTCGCCGACAAGGGCGGCTATCGCCCCTTGCGCTGGCGCGACATCGTGATCCTCCTGCGCGCCGCGCGCGGCCGTGCGGACATCCTCCTCGAAACCTTGCGCGACGCCGACATCCCGTCGTACGCGGCGCTCGATGCGGGCTACTTTCAGGCGACGGAGGTGCGCGTCGTGCTCGCCGTGCTCGCCGTCATCGACAACGCGCGACAGGACGTGCCGCTCGCGGCGGTGCTTTGTTCGCCGATCGTCGGCCTGACGTTCAGCGAGCTGGCGGGGCTGCGTCTCGCCGCGCCCGAGGACGACATCTTCGGCGCGCTGCTCGTCGTCAATACACCCGGCGCCGGTTTTTCTGCCCCCTTGCGCGAAAAGGTCGGAGCGTTTCTGGAACTGTTGAGCGCCTGGCGAAAGCTCGTGCGGCGCGTCAGCGTGCCCGAGCTCATCTGGCAGATCTACCGCGATACGGGCTACTACGACTATGTCGGCGGCATGACGGGCGGGCTTCTGAGGCAGGCGAACCTGCGCATGCTCGCCGACCGCGCGCGCGACTACGAGGAGACGAATTTTCGCGGCCTCTTCCGCTTCCTGCGCTTCATCGAGAAGATGCAGCAAATGGAGACCGATCTTTCCGCCGCGCGCACCCTCGGCGAGGGCGA
>CAMURM010000315.1 GCA_947097535.1 uncultured Selenomonas sp. | reverse complement strand
AGTCGAGATGCTCGGGCGCATGGCGGCGGCTGCCCGGATAGAGCGTGTTGCAGTCTGTCAGAAAGGGGATGCCCTTTTCCTCCTTCACGAGATCGGCGACCGCCTTCGCGTACTGTGGGCGCAGGAACGCGAGGTTGCCGAGTTCGCCGAAGTGCATCTTGATGGCGACGAAGCGCCCTTCGAGGTCGATCGTCTTGAGCCCCGCCGCGAGACACAGCCGCTGCAGCTTCTTCGTCAGACTCGTGCCGACATCGGTACGAAAGTCGGTGAAATAAACCTTTGCTTTTTCTTTTGCCGTCATGGTCATGCGCTCCTTTTCTGCTCCGGACACAGCACAGGCAGCTCCTCCCGAAAGGGAGCTCCTGCAACTTCTATCATATATCATATCATAACTTCACATGAAAAGTATATGAAATCAGAGATTCTCATCTTCTTCGCCTTGACCTTGAGAGCTTGCCTCGGTAGAATAGTACTACAGGAATTTGAGAAAGAAAGAAAAATCGACCCGACGGAGGTCGGTAAAAGAAGCTGCATTTTGGGACAGAAGCCCAAAGGTACATGATGAGGAGGAGTTACTGTTGAAGACAAAAAGGACGATGCGCTGGCTGCTCGGCGCTTTTATGGCGCTTTTACTCTTGAGCGGCTGCGGCATGCAGGCGGAGGAGCCGAGCAAGTCGGCAGAAGCGAGAGCGGAGACATCCATGGACGACGAAGGCATTGAGGGCACGGCGCCCGCGTTCAAGGTGACGGCGCTCGACGGCTCGGACGTCGCGATCAACGCCGCCATGGACAAGAAGCTCTACGTCATCAATTTCTGGGCGACATGGTGCCCGCCGTGCCGCGCGGAGATGCCCGAGCTCAACGACTTCGCCAAGAAGCACGAGGGCGAGATCGCCTTCTACGCCATCAACATCCAGGAGCCGAAGGACACGGTGGAAAAGTTCCTCAAGGACAACGGCTACACGATGCCCGTACTCCTCGACCTCAAGGGAGATGCGGCGGAGATCTATCACGTCCGCGCCATTCCGACGACGTACGTCATCGACAGCACGGGCAAGATCCAGTTCAAGAAGATCGGCTCGACGACCGCTGCCGAGCTTGAGTCGGCGCTTCAGCGCGTCCAGGGTAAGTGAGGGCGGCACTCGCCAAATTTTGATCGTGCAGGAGGTCTTCCATGGAAGCCATTTCTTTCGGGGCGGCGTTCTTAGCCGGCGCCCTTTCGTTCTTCTCGCCGTGCGTGCTGCCGATGCTGCCGACCTTCCTTTTGATTCTCGCGGGATCGAGCGCCGGCGCCGTCCTCGCGGGGACAGGCGGCACGGCTGTCGCGGCGGCGCCCGCGAACTCGGGGCGCACGCTCGCGCGCAACGTACTCTTTTTTCTCCTGGGCTTTGCCGTCGTCTTCCTCGCGCTCGGCGCGACGGCGACGGTGCTCGGGCAGTTCCTGACGAAGCATCTCGCTGTGCTCGAAAAGGTGGGCGCCGTTCTGCTCGCGCTCTTGGGGCTCTTCCTCTCGGGGATCATCAGCCCGCGCTTCCTCTACCGTGAGTGGCGTCCCTTCCTGCACCGCCCGTCGGAGGGTGCCGTCGGCTCGTTTCTCCTTGGCATGTCGTTCACCGTCGGCTGGACGCCGTGCACGGGTCCGATCCTCGCGGCGATCTTCATCTACGCGGGCAGCCGCGCGACCGTCTTCGAGGGGCTTTGGCTGCTCGGCTTCTATGTGCTCGGCTTCGCGCTGCCGTTCCTCGTGCTCGCGCTCCTCTGGAAGCGCCTGGAAAAGCGTGTGCGCACCCTCTACCGCTTCCTGCCGACGGTGCAGAAGGCGGCGGGGCTCTCCCTCGTGGCGCTCGGCGTCATGATGTGGTTCGGCTGGACGCTGCGCCTTCTGGGCTGGCTCTCCTCGTTTATGCCGGTTTCCTTTTAACTATTTTGAAAAAATTGACGCTCGACCCTGGGCGTCGGAAAGGAGTGTCCCATGCAGTTATCGAGTCGCTTCACCATCGCCGTGCACATGCTGGCGGCACTCGCTCTCTTTGAAGGCGACCGCCGCGTCACGAGCGACTTCCTCGCGGGCAGCATACAGGTCAACCCCGTCGTCATTCGCCGCCTGCTTCTCATGCTCAAGGCGGAAGGTCTCGTCACGGTCGCGCGCGGCAGGAACGGCTCGCACCTCGCGCGCAAGCCGAAGGACATCACGCTCTACGACGTCTACCGGGCGACGGAGCTCTTGGACGACGGCGAGCTCTTCCACTTCCACGAGCGCCCCAATCCCGCCTGCCCCGCCGGCCGCACGATTCATAAGGCTCTCGACAGCCGCCTGCTCGAAGTCCAGCAGGCGATGGAAAAAAAGCTCAGCGAAATCCGCCTCTCCGATATCGTCACCGATATGAAGAAGGAATTGGCGAAAGAAGCGTAGAAAAGAGAAGGCACAGCATCAAAAAGCAGGGTGATGCGGTGCCTTTTTTGTTTGGGCTAAGGAGGAATTTCCATGCGCATGTATGATCTCATCACGAAGAAGAAGCGCGGCGAGCCGCTTTCGACGGCGGAGATCCGCACCATGGTCGAGGACTTCACAGCCGGCGCCATTCCCGACTACCAGATGGCGGCAATGCTCATGGCGATCTGCCTGCGCTCCATGACGGAAGCAGAAATGCGCGACCTCACGCTCGCCATGGCAGAGTCGGGCGATACGGTCGACCTCTCGGCGCTCGGTGATGCCACTGTCGACAAGCACTCGACGGGCGGCGTCGGCGACAAGACGACGCTCATCGCCTGCCCCATCGTCGCGGC
>CAMURM010000314.1 GCA_947097535.1 uncultured Selenomonas sp. | reverse complement strand
CCTCCGGCTCCAATGTCAGCACCTCCAGCAGCGACAGCAGCCACGGCGGCGGCGGCGGAAAGTTTTAGTAGGCAACCCTATGGCAGATACAAGCGTCAGCTACAAATGTCCCAAATGCGGTGCCCCCCTCACCTTCCTTCCCGGGCACAACCACGTCACCTGCGAATTCTGCGATGCCAAGATCAGCATTGCCGAGATGGATGCCCTCTATGCACAGAAAGAGGAGCAGGCGGCACAGGCGGCAGAGAAGGCGGAGGAAAAAGAAGCGCAGTGGAACACTGAGAATGCAGGCAGCACATGGGACGGCGCCGAGACGGCGAACATGATGATCCAGACCTGCTCCTCCTGCGGTGCGGAGCTCGTCTCCGACGGCAACACCATGGCGACCCAGTGCGCCTACTGCGGCAGCCCGAACATGATCCCGCGCCGCTTCGACGGCATGCTGCGCCCCGACTATGTCATTCCATTCAAGAAGACGAAGGAGGATGCCATCGCCGCGCTCAAGGAGTTCTACAAGGGGAAAAAACTGCTCCCGAAGGCGTTCCGCGACGAGAACCGCATCAAGGAGATCCAGTCCATGTACGTCCCCTTCTGGCTCTTCGACGCGCAGGTAAGCGCCAGCATGGACTTCAGCGCGGAAACGAGGAGTCGGCGCGATACGGCGGACGAGATCATCATCGAGACCAGCCACTACCGCTGCGAGCGCAGCGGCGAGATGACGTTCCGCGGCATCCCCGTCGACGCGAGCAAACGCCTGGACGACAAGTACATGGACAGCATCGAGCCGTTCGACTACAGCGAGCTCCGCCCCTTCTCCGCTGCGTATTTCACGGGACACCTCGCCGACAAATTCGATGTCGATGTCAAGGAATCCCTGCCGCGCGCCGACACGCGCCTCACGGCGAGCGTCATCCACGCGCTGAGCAAAACCGTCAGCGGCTACGACAGCACCGCCCCGAGCGGCAGCTCGAAGATCCGAAAGCAGTCTGGCGATGTCCGCTACGCCATGATGCCCGTCTGGATCCTCACCACGAACTATCAGGGCAAGCCCTACACCTTCATGATGAACGGACAGACCGGCAAATTCGTCGGTGCGGATCTCCCCAAGGACACATTCAAGGAGTACGTCTACCCGCTCATCCCGTCCGCCCTCGTCTTCGCCGTCCTCTTCTGGCTCGGCTGGCTCATGTTTGATCTGTAGGGGGTGCGGCATAATGATAAACGAAATGAAATATGGACGCAGCACACTCCTCGCCCTGCTCTTCCTCTGCCTCAGCATCTTCGTCCTCGCCGTCCCCAAGGCGGCAGATGCGGCGGGCATCGGAAACGCACGCGTCATCGACGAGATGAACCTCCTCTCTGACGCCGAGGTGCAAAAACTCGATGCGCAGCTCGCAGCAGTGGAACGGACACACCACATCCGCATCCTCGCGGCAATCGTCGGTGATTGGAAAGACAAGCCGCTGAAGCCGCTCGCGGAGAACATCATCAAGACCATCGCCCCCGGCGGTGAACATGGCGCAGTCCTGCTCCTCCTCTCGCCCGAAAACAACACCTACTACGTCGCCACGGATGCAAAGCTCAGGACACGCATTACCGACGAGGGCATTGAGCACCTCACGGAGAAATTCCTGCCCGCCTTCGAGAGCAAGAAATACGCCGATATGTTCACGGCATTTGGTCAAGTCGCGGGCGAAATGCTCACCTACTACGAGAAGGAAGGCAAGCCCTTCACCACGGGCGGCGCGCTCAGTGCCGTTGCACGTGCCGTCGCAGCTGGGGGGACACAGACAGGGGATGCGGGACTGGGTGCTTTGCGCGTCATCGACGAGTCCGACCTCATCACCGATGCCGAGGAGCAGGCACTGGACGCGAAGCTCGCCGCGTATGAACAGGCGCACGGCATCCGCATCCTCGTCGGCACGGTCAAGAACACGCACAAACAGGTGCTCGGCAAAGTTGCCAATGCTGTCGTCGACCGCATTGTGGACGGCGGCGCAAACGGCACCATCGTCCTCCTCCTCGCACCGAAGGAGCGCGACTTCTACATCTCCACCGACAACAAGATGCGCGTGCGCATCACCGACGACAGAGGCATCGAACACCTCGCCGACAAGTTCGTCCCCTCCCTGAAGGAGAACAAATACGCCGAGGGATTCACCGCATTTGCCGCCGCCGTGGATGAGATGGTGACCTACTACGAGAAGGAAGGAAAGCCCTTCAACCCCGATGCCTTCCTGCTCACCATCGTCACCCTCGTCGGTGCGCTGATCCCTGCTGCCATCGTTTACTGGTTCATCTTTGCCAATCTCTCGGACAGCATGCTCAGTGTCCGAAGTGCCCACGAGGCAGACGACTACGTCGAGCGCGGCAGCTTCCGCCTCACACACCGCGCGGACGTCTTCCTCCGCACCACAGAGTCCCGTGAGACGAAGCACAAGGAGACATCATCATCCTCCTCGGGTTCCTACATCTCCACCTCCAGCCGCGACGAGAGCCATGGCGGCGGCGGCGGGAAATATTAGAGGTACCATATGCCCGATACAAGCGTCAGCTACAAATGCCCCAAATGCGGTGCGCCGCTCACCTTCCTCCCCGGACACAACCATGTGACCTGCGAATTCTGCGATACCAAGATCAGCATCGCGGAGATGGATGCCCTCTTCGAAAAGAAGCAGGAAAAGGCCGTGCAGGCCGCGGAGAAAGAAGAGGCGGAGAAGAACACCGAGAGAGAACACAGCACATGGGATGCTGCCGACGCGGCGCACATGATGATCCAGACGTGTTCCT
>CAMURM010000313.1 GCA_947097535.1 uncultured Selenomonas sp. | reverse complement strand
TGCCTGCGGGCTTGCCGCGATGTGCAGCAGGTGATTCCTGCCGGGCTGGCGTATGCTCAGGAAGACGGAGGCTTTCGTCGGCTGCGTGATCTTGTCGATGCGTCCGCCTAGCAGCGCGGCGCGCAGTTCCCTGACTAAGGGCTGTGTGGAAAATCCATCGAGGCTCATGGTCGTCACCTGTTCTTTCGTAAACTTAATATGAAGTATAGCATTGATGAAAGGAGCGGTCAACGGCGCGCGTCTACTTAGAATTGCAGGAAAATGACGCACAGATTCATCGGTCAGAGCATCAAGAGCAGAAAATCTTATCTGTCTGCCAAGGAAAAAACTTGACAGGACGCTTCGCCTTGCTTATAATAGCCTAGTCAGGGGAGATCCCCCGGCGCATGTCCGTTTTGGAAACGTGCCTTGCAGGAAGGCGGGTGGAGTGATGCTCGAAAGACTCTTTCATCTGGCGGAACTGTTCGACATGTACGGCATGCTGCTCACGGAAAAGCAGCGGCGCTGTCTGGAACTTCATCTCTTCGACGATTTCTCCCTCGCGGAGGTCGGCGAAGCGGTCGGAGTTTCGCGGCAGGCCGCTTACGATATCATTCATCGCTCGGAGCAGGCGCTGGAAGGCTACGAAGAAAAACTCGGCCTCTTGCGGCGCCTTGCCAAAGAGCACGAGGAACTTGCGGCGATCGGCGAGGCGATTCGTAAGCTGCGCACGGAAGAGAACGATGTCGCCGTAGAGGCGGTCTTGCAGCGGATTTCGCGTCTTTTAGGGGCGCAGCGGGAGGTACAGCATGATTTTTGAAAGCTTGGCGGATCGCCTGCAGCAGACGTTTAAAAAGCTGCGCGGACATGGCAAGCTGACGGAGGACGACGTAAACGAGGCGATGCGCGAGGTGCGCATGGCGCTCCTCGAAGCCGACGTCAATTTCAAGGTCGTCAAGGATTTCATCAAGAAGGTGAAGGAGCGCGCCGTCGGACAGGATGTGCTCGATACCTTGACACCGGCGCAGGTCGTCATCAAGATTGTCGACGAGGAACTCACGGAACTCATGGGCGGCACGCAGAGCCGCCTCAATATCTCGTCTGTGCCGCCGACCGTCATCATGATGGCGGGACTTCAGGGCGCGGGCAAGACGACCTCGGCGGGAAAGCTCGGCCTTTCTCTCAAGAAGCAGGGAAAGAAGCCTTTGCTTGTCGCGGCCGATATCTATCGACCTGCCGCCGTCAAGCAGCTCCAGGTGTTGGGCGAGCAGCTTGGCATCCCCGTCTTTTCCATGCCGCAGGGCACGGATGCCGTGACGATTGCCAGAAGTTCGATCGATCATGCGCGTTCGCACATCAACGACGTCGTGATCATCGATACGGCGGGTCGTCTGCACATTGATGAGAAGCTCATGCAGGAGCTTAAAGACATCAAGGCGGACGTCAAGCCGCACGAGATCCTGCTCGTCGTCGATGCCATGACGGGGCAGGATGCCGTGAATGTGGCCGAGAGCTTCAACGAGGGGCTGGGCATCGACGGCGTCGTCTTGACGAAGCTCGACGGCGACGCTCGAGGCGGTGCGGCTCTGTCGGTCAAGGCGGTCACGGGCTGCCCGATCAAGTTCGTAGGCATGGGTGAGAAGCTTGAAGCGCTTGAGCCTTTCCATCCGGACCGCATGGCGTCGCGCATCCTCGGCATGGGCGATGTGCTCTCCCTCATCGAGAAGGCGCAGTCCACGTTCGATGCGGAAGAAGCCAAGAAGATGGAGAAGAAGCTGCGCAAGGCGGACTTCACGCTCGACGATTTCCTCGCGCAGATGCAGAAAGTCCGAAAGCTCGGTTCCTTTGAGCAAATCCTCGGCATGATTCCGGGCATGGGTGGGCTCAAGAAGCAGCTGCAGGGACAGGACATCGACCTCAACGGCAAGGAAGTGCGCCGCATCGAGGCGATCATCAAGTCCATGACGCCGAAGGAACGCGCGGACATCTCCATCATCAACGGCAGCCGCCGCAAGCGCATCGCGCTCGGCAGCGGCACGCGCGTGCAGGATGTGAACAAGCTCTTGAAGCAGTTCAACGAAATGAAGAAGATGATGAAGCAGGTCAAGAAGATGCAGGGAGGAAAGAAGGGCAAGGGATTCCCCGGCCTCGGCGGCATGAAGCTGCCGTTCATGCACTGATCGGCTCATGGAAGATTCGTCGGCTGCGATGCGTCGCGGCTGACAAAAAAATTATCCTTTAAAGGAGGTGAAAACATGGCAGTAAAGATTCGTTTGACCCGCATGGGCGCGAAGAAGAACCCGTTCTACCGCATCGTCGTGGCGGATTCCCGCTCGCCGCGCGACGGTCGTTTCATCGAGATCCTCGGCAACTACGACTCCACGAAGGAGCCGGCCGTCATCAATGTCGATGAGGAAAAGGCCATCGATTGGATGAGCAAGGGCGCACAGCCGACGGATACCGTCCGCTCCCTTTTCAGCAAGAAGGGCATCATGGCGAAGTTCGATGAGAAGAAGCGCTCGAAGAACTGATCGAGACGAGGCGACGGAGACGGCATGAAAAGCCGCCTCCCGCAGCTTCTCTTGAGAAAAGAGGATCAGCATGAAGGAAGTCGTTGAAATCATCGCCAAGGCGTTGGTCGATCATCCCGAAGACGTCGTTGTCGATGAAAAGCAGGAAGACCGCATGACATTGATCGAGCTTCATGTCGCTTCGGACGATATGGGAAAGGTGATCGGCAAGCAGGGCAGGATTGCGAAGGCGATCCGCACGGTTGCCAAGGCCGCCGGTACCCGCGAGAACAAAAAAGTCA
>CAMURM010000312.1 GCA_947097535.1 uncultured Selenomonas sp. | reverse complement strand
AAGGTGCGCACGCCGCGGCCGCCGAGCTTCATTCCCTCGCGGCTGATCTCGACGGTGTCCTGCTCGCGGTTGTAGCTGATCCGCACGCGTTCCTTGCCGTAGCGCAGCTCGATCTTGAGGCGCTGGGCGACGCCGAGGACGATGTTCATGAGGATTTCCGTGCAGTAGGCGAGCTCCGTCTTGAGGGACGGCACGGCGCGGCCGGAAAGCTCTCGCGCGCTCCGACCGATGCGAAGCGCCTTGAGCTCGGGCGCGGGCTTTGCGTGGATCCTGCCCTGCTTGAGCGAGAGCACGCGCGGCATGGTCAGCGTGTGCATCCAGCCGTGCTCCCCTGTCGGATAGTCCTTGTCGTTATGCGGCATGCTCATCCAGCCGAAGAGGAGTGCGCGTCCTTCGTGCGCGCCCACATGCGGCGCGAAGAAGTCGAAGCCGCGGTCGAGCTCATGGAATTTGCCGTGCAGCATCTCGCGTCCCGAGAGCGACAGATGCCCCGTGACGTAGCCCGATTGGAAGAGGTTCTGCCAGTCGAACTCGCGCCCTTCGAGGCCGCGCGGCGAGAAGAAGAGGACGTCGTGCTTGCCGAAGGAGAGCAGCGCCGGGCACTCCCAGACCTTGCCGAAGAAGCCGAGCTGCGTCTTGAGCTCGCCGGCGAAGCGGAAGTGCCCCTTTTCCTCGCGGTAGAGCAGCAGGCAGCCGCGCGCGTCGTCCGCCGGCGCCGCCTGTGCGCCGAGAAGCGCGTAGGCGTGGCTGCTCCTCACGAAGAAGTGCGGCCCCTGGAAGAGGTCGGTGTAGCCCTCGGGCTGCTCACGGATGAGTACCATATCCTTTTGGATGACGCCTTCCTTCGTCAGCGTGCCGAGGATCTGGCGGTTCGCGCGCTTGCCCTCTTCCTCGCGGCGCCCCGTGTAGAAGACGCGCAGCCTGCCGCCGTTGATGAAGGCGGAGCCGGAGCCGCAGCCATCGCGGTCGTCGTCGCCCGTCGGCCAGAGCACGAGCCGCGGATCCGTCCAGTAGACGAAGTCGCGCGTCCTGAACTCGACCCAGCCTTTGTTCTTGTCCTCGGTCGAAAACGGATTCCATTGGCAGAAGAGATGGTACTCGCCCTGGAAGAAAACGAGCCCCTTCACACTGCCCGTAAAGCCGAACGGCAGCTCGAGATGAAAGCGGTTGCGCCAGCGGTGTCCCGCATGATGCATCTCATCCTGCAAGCGAGAGTCAAGTTCCTTCTTGTCGTATTCCATCGTGTCCTCCTAGGTCTATTGCATGCGTGAGAGATTGCCGAACTTCGTAAACTGCTTGAGGAACGTGAGCTCGACCGTGTCGACGGGGCCGTTCCTGTGCTTGGCGATGATGACTTCCGTGATGTTCTTGTTCTCCGTCTCGGGATCGTAGTAGTCCTCGCGGTAGAGGAACATGACGATGTCGGCATCCTGCTCCAAGGAGCCGGATTCTCGGAGGTCGGAGAGCATGGGGCGCTTGATCTGGCGCGACTCGACGCTTCTCGAAAGCTGCGAGAGCGCGATGACGGGCACGTTGAGCTCGCGCGCGAGCGCCTTGAGGGAGCGCGAGATCTCGGAGATCTCCTGCTGTCGGTTGTCGCCGCTCTTATTCGTGCGCCCCTGCATGAGCTGCAGGTAGTCGATGATGATGAGTGAGAGCCCGTGCTCCGCCTTCAGACGGCGCGCCTTCGAGCGCAGTTCCATGACGGTGATGCCCGGCGTGTCATCGATGTAGAGCGGTGCGGCGGACAGGCGGTTCGCCGTGTCGACGAGGTCGCCCCATTCCTTTTCCTCAAGCTCGCCGACGCGCAGGCGCTGCGAGTCGATGCGCCCCTCGGAGCACAGGAGACGCTGCACGAGCTGCTCCTTGCTCATTTCCAACGAGAAGAAGGCGACGGGCGCCTTCGCGCGCAGGACGACGTGCGCCGCGATATTGAGCGTGAACGCTGTCTTGCCCATCGAGGGGCGCGCGGCGACGAGGATGAGGTCGGATTTCTGCAGCCCCGCCGTCAGGTGGTCGAGCTCAGTGAAGCCCGTCGGCAGTCCCGTGATGCTGCCCTTGTTGCTGTAGCGCGTCTCGATCTGCTCGAGCGTGTCGAGTAGGATGTCCTGGATCGGCACGAAGTCCTTGCTGCGCTTGCCCGAGGAGACAGCGAGGATGCGCTTTTCCGCGCCGTCCATGATGTCCTCGACGTCGTCGGCGTCCTCGTAGGCGGCGCCCGCGATCTCCGTCGCGGCGCTGATCAGCGAGCGAAGCTGCGCCTTCTCACGCACGATGCGCGCGTGGTACTGCACGTTCGCCGCCGTCGGCACGGAGTTTGCGATGAGCGAGATCGCGGGGATGCCGCCGATCTTCGCGAGCTTGTCCGCCTTCTTGAGCTGCTCGGTCAAGGTCACGATGTCGACGGGCTCGCTGCGCTCCTTGAGCTCCATCATGGCCTCGTAGATCAGGCGGTGCGTCTCGCGGTAGAAGTCGTCCGCCGTGAGCTCTTCGGCGGCAAGCGTCACGGCGTCAGGCTTCAGGAGCATGGCGCCGAGGACGGCCTGCTCGGCTTCGACGCTCGCGGGCGGCATGCGCTCCATTCAGACGGCCTCCTTTGACGTTTCAACAGCGATTTCCGCAGCGGCTTCAGCGGTGTTTTCAGCAGCGGGTTCAACCGCATTTTCGGCAGTGTTTTCAGCCGCAGTTTCCGCGCTCTTTTCCAGACGCAGGCGCACGGGAGCGCCGTCTGCATCGGGCGCGAAGAGCACGGCGAAGGCTTCCTCCGCCGTCTCGACGGCGTGGATGTCAAGCCCCA
>CAMURM010000311.1 GCA_947097535.1 uncultured Selenomonas sp. | reverse complement strand
CTTCTTCTTCGGCATGGATGGCATTTTCCAGGAGGTTGCAGATGACGAGGGAGATGTGTACCTCCGCCTCAAAGGAAGCGGGGACATCTGCCATCACTTCGATAGGAAGCTCCTTGGCGCGCGCCTGCTGCACATAGATGGCGAGCGCTGAATTGAGCAGGGGATTGGCGGCGAATTGCTCCGCGCGCGTCGCATCGATCTGACGGTTCATGTTGGCGATCAGCTGCATGGCGGATTCATCGTCGCCGCGTGAGATGAGGCTGGCGAGCAGCTTCACATTGTGCCGGAGATCATGTCGCACGGTGGCGAGGCGCATCTGCTTGTCCTGTAGCGAACGCGTATATTCGCCGAAGGAATGCATGCGCCGCAGCAGCTCGAGGTTGCGTTCGCCCATCAATGCCTGCCGCAGGATATGCTCGAGACCGCGCCAAGTCGCGAGTGCGATGAGAATGCCGCTCGCAAAGAGCATGAGGCGTGCCACGAGGTAGCGCAGTGATACCGGATCGGCACCCAGCGAGTAGAAGACGTCGTGGAAGGTCATGAGGAGCGGCAAGAAGGCGATGTAAAGCCAGAAGCGATCGGTGCGAATCGAGGAAAAGCGCAGAAAGATCTCGCGGAAAAAGGGCAGTACGAAGGGGAAGCTCATGAGGTAGATGATGAGATAGATGCCGCAATACAGGGAAAAGTACGAGAAAAAGCCGTCCTCCCCCGTCTGGAGAAGGATGAGGCTCATTGCAATGCCCGATATCGCGCCGGCGAGAATGAACTGTATGCCGAGGATGAAGATGTGCTGCGCGAAACAAGGTCGGATCAGGCAGAGATTGAGCAGGAAGTAAGGCAAGAAGCCGAAGAAGAAGTAGAAGAGTTTGAAGGTATGAAAAGAATATGGCACGATGTTGAAAAAGAAGAGCAGAAGAGAGCCGACAGTTTCTGCGAGAAAGATGATTGCATAGCCGTAGAAGAGCCGTCGCTTCGTTTTTTCCGTGAGGATGCTGCGAAACGGCAAATAGCGAAGGTATACGGACGGCAGAAGCGTGAGGAGAAACAAGAAGGTAGTGAGGACGATTTCAGTTTCTGTTGTTAGCGGACTCAAAAAGGCATCCCTCCCGGTTCCTATATTTCGTTGCTTCCATGGGGCATCGGTACTTATCTGATTTAGTTTACAGGAAAATGCAGGTAGATGCAATGGACTTTTTGCTGCAATCTTAGGTAAAGTATCACTTTCGTGTAAAAAATATGCACTTTCTGCAAAAATATTGTGTAGATTCTTTCCTCTTGCTATAATACTTATAGAACAAGTTCAGGGAACGAGTTCATAGAAAGATTTCAGAGAAGGGGATGTTCTTATGAAAAAGTGGTTTAAGCTTTGTGCCGTCATGGCCTCCTGCGCATTCACGTTCGGTGCGATGGGAGTCGCTTCTGCCGATGAGTACGAGGGGTACGACGAAGACGGCAACTACGTCTATGCTGTGACCGATGAGGACGGCAACGTCGCCTCCGTCGCTGTGGACGCAGATGGCAACTACGCGGTCTATGCAGAAGGTGCCGATGGCAGCACATACGAGGAGACCGGCGAGTACTATTGATTGATCGAAGTAGCCGCCTTGTATGAGCGGCTGCAGGAAACAGGGGGCGATTCGCAGCTTGCGCCGTGGATTGCCCCCGTTTTCGCATTTTGGTTGTCGCGCAGGAAATTTGCCGAGAGGAGGGAGCCGATGAAGATTGCGATTTTGGATGATGAAGCTGAGATGCGCGAGGATTTGGCGCGCTACCTTGGGCAGACGCTTTTGCGGGATTGGCCGATCGAAGCGTCCGAAGCGGAAGTCGCGTGCTTCTCCTCGCCGAAAGAGCTTTTGGAGCGCGAACAGCAAGACGAGTACGATCTCGTATTCCTGGATATACTGATGCCCGAGATGAACGGCATGGATGTAGCGCGTCAGCTGCGTGCGCGTCAGCCCGATATGGGCATCATCTTCCTGACGAGCAGTGAAGCGTATCTGCTGGACGGCTACCGCGTCTTTGCCGACGGCTACTTCCTGAAGCCGGTCGGCATGGACGAGGAAGGGTTCAACGCGGCGCTGCGTCGTGTATTCTCTCGCATCGGCAGGAAGAAGAGAGCTTTGCCCATACGCGTCAGCGGGCGAAACTTTTCCCTGCCGTTTCATCAAATCCTCTACATTGACATTCAAGACGCGCGTCTGCATATCGTCTTGCAGGAGCGGGAATTTCATCTGTCGCGTCCGTATTCCTATCACTGGGCAGCGGAGCGCCTTT
The DNA here is from genome assembly GCA_947097535.1 of uncultured Selenomonas sp. Taxonomy (GTDB): domain Bacteria; phylum Bacillota; class Negativicutes; order Selenomonadales; family Selenomonadaceae; genus Selenomonas. The sequence continues at coordinate 527 of CAMURM010000311.1, read as the reverse complement.
TGGAGGATAAAAGATTCCAGGAATGTTATCATCGCATCATCGTCAACATGGATATGGTAGCGAATATGGGGAACATGTCCTTTATACTGAAAAACAAAATGAGCCTGCCGATCAGTCAGCGCCGTCGGAATGCGGTGAAGGCGGCTTATATGCGCTATCTGTTGGAACAATGACATTGAAGGCGGACGCCGCTGCAAGCAAACAGGGATGGGGCACGACTCTTGCGTGCTTCTGCCCCTGTTTTTTTGTTGCGGAAATTGAACGCTGCGGTCTTTCCGGCAGGGCGCACGATCTCAACACAGCGGGGCAAGATTAAAGACCAGGTGAAGTGGATTAAAATGTCTTGCGGGGGGGGTCATCTGTGCTATTATACTAGATATGCAGTAGTTGTTATCGCAGATTCTTGTCACTCTGCTATAGAATTGTTACAATAAGGTTTTGGCAACAGAAAGTGACATCTTCGAGTGGAAGGTATATGGTAGTATGGATTTGAGATCCGATAGGGAGGGGGAATCCATGACAGCGCT
>CAMURM010000310.1 GCA_947097535.1 uncultured Selenomonas sp. | reverse complement strand
CATCATCGCGCCGACGCTTGGGAAAACTTCCTTCGCCTGCTTCTGAATCGCTTCTCGCGCCGTCGTCAGCGTATAGCCGTCGAATGCCTTGAGCATCGGCAGATCGTTCGTTTCGTCACCGATGGCGAAAACTTCCGCGCCGTCCCAGCCCATGACGGAGAGCAGCGTGCGTATGCCCTGATCCTTGCCGACGCCGACGGGCGTGATGTCGAGGCTGCAGGCGTTGGGGTAGGCGTGGATCTTATCGCCGAGCCTCGCGTTGAGCGCGGCGGCGCAGGCGTCGGATTCGGCGGGAAGCGGGAAGCCCATGGAGAATTGCTGGATCTTCTTGAGCGTGCCGATCTCGGATTCCTCAATGTAGATGATGGGGAAGTCCCATTCCTTCGCTTCGCGCTCGATCCACGAGCCTTCCGACTGGTGGCACAGGTACGTCACGTCGGCTGCCGAAAAGGCAAAGTGGAAGGATTTCGCCGCCAGAGGCTCTTCGGCAATAGCGGTGAGGGCGGCCGGCTCGATCTCGGCCTGGAAGCGCACGTTTTCCGCCGCGTCGCGGATGATGCCGCCGTTGTTGCAGACCGTATAGTCGAATTCCAGCCCAAAAGCGACGAGCTGCGGCACGAGCATACCGTAGTCGCGTCCCGAGATAACGCCGAACTTGTTGCCTGCCGCACGCCACTTCTTGACGGCCTGCAGCGTTTCCTCGTCGATCTTGCCGCCCCTGAGGAGCGTCCCGTCGTAATCGCTTGCAGCTACCTTCATTGTATCTCCTCCTCGTAAATCACGGCTTCCAATGGACGAAGCGAAGTCGTCGGCGCGTCCGCATAGCTTCCGGCGAGGCGCGTGCCGCGAAGGAAGCCTGCGGGAAGCGCCGCGTCCTTCGTACTGAAGTTGACCGCCGTCTTGATGCGCGTCTTTCCCAGTGTGCGCGAGAACACATAGATCTGCTCATTTTCTTCCAGAAGCTCTTCATACACGCCGTCCAAAAGCGCAGGGATCGTCTCGCGCAGCTTGGCGAGATGGCGGTAGAAGTGCAGCACGGAGTCAGCGTCCTTTTCCTCGGCGGCAGCGTTGAGCGTGCGATAGTTCTCGTTGACGGGCAGCCACGGCGTGCCGCTCGTGAAGCCCGCATGTCTTTCTGCCGTCCACTGCATCGGCGTGCGTGCGTTGTCGCGGCTGTTGAAGTGGACGAAGCCCAGCGCTTCCTCCTTGGAGAAGCCATCTTCCAAAGCGAGCGCATACTGGCCGTGTGACGAAATGTCGTCGTAGGCGTCGATGGAATCCCAAGCCACGTTCGTCATGCCGAGTTCTTCGCCCTCGTAGATGAAGGGCGTGCCGCGCAGCGTGAAGAGGACAGCGGCGAGCGCTTTTGCCGCGAGTTTCTTGTCCGCGCCCTTCGGGAAGAAGTAGTTGACGGAGCGTGCGCGGTCGTGGTTCTCGAAGTAGATGGGAAACCAGCCTTCCCTGGCGGTGGCGTGCTGGCTCGCCGTGAGCGCGCGCTTGAGCTTCGTTAGAGGCCACGGCTGCGCTTTGTGCCAGCATTCGCCGCCCTCGTAGGGCACGAGGACGTGGCTGAACTCGAAGAGCATGGAGAAGACGCCGTTCTCGCCGACCCACAGCGGCAGTTCCTCGGGCGTGACGCCGTTCGCCTCGCCGACGGTGAAGATATCGTGCCCGTCGAAGACGCGTGCGCGGAACTCGTGCAGGAAGTCGAGGATGCCCGGCGTGTTCGCCGTCATATCGTGTACGCTCGTCATGCCGTCTGCCGCGTCCGGCTCGCCGTCCGCAAAGACGGCGGGCTTCTTGATGTAGGTGATGGCGTCGATGCGGAAGCCGCCGACGCCCTTTGCGAGCCAGAAGTTTGCAGCGGCGAAGAGCGCTTCCCTGACCTCGGGGTTCTCCCAGTTGAGGTCGGGCTGCGCCTCGGCGAAGGTGTGCAGGTAGTATTGGCCGCGTTCCTCGCTGTACGTCCACGCAGAGCCGCCGAAGATGCCGCGCCAGTTCGTCGGAGCGCTGCCGTCCTCCTTCGCGTCGCGCCAGATATACCAGTCGCTCTTCGCGTTCGTGCGGCTCTTCTTCGACTCTAAGAACCACGGGTGCTCATCGGAGGTGTGGTTGTAGACGAGATCCATGACGATGCGCATGTCGCGCTTCTTCGCTTCGGCGATCAGCTCCTCCATGTCGGCGAGCGTGCCGAAGTCGGGATGGATGCCGCAATAGTCACTGATGTCGTAGCCGTTGTCGACCATGGGCGACGGGTAGACGGGCGTGAGCCACAGCGCGCCCGCGCCGAGCGACTTCAGATAGTCGAGCTTTTCCGTGATGCCGCGAAGATCGCCCGTGCCCTTGCCGCGTGTGTCGTTGAAGCTCTTCGGATAAATCTGGTAGACGGCGGTGTTCTGCCACCAATGCGTTGCTTTCATGCGTTTTTCCTTTCCATTCAGCCCCCTGCCGTGTGGGCAGGGGGCTGTGAGATTTGCCGTGCGTCAGAAGGTCAGGACGTCCGTCTTGCCGGCTTCTGCCGTCATGCCCGTATGCTTTTTCATCAGCGGGTATTCGCCCGAGTTCGTCACTGCCATGATGACCGTGTCCTGGTAGCCGGCTTCCTTGATCGTCGCGCGGTCGAACTTCACGAGCGGCGCACCCTGGCCGACCTTGTCGCCCGCATGGACGAGAAGCTCGAAGCCCTTGCCGCCGAGCTTCACCGTGTCGACGCCGATGTGGATGAGCATTTCCGCGCCGTTCGCGAGACGCAGTCCGACGGCGTGCAGCGAATCCTCCATGACCATCGTGACCTCGGCGTC
>CAMURM010000309.1 GCA_947097535.1 uncultured Selenomonas sp. | reverse complement strand
AGCGCCACTTGCCCGTGCCGTGGCTCGGATCGGCGATGATGGGAAGGTGCGACAGATGCTTGATGGCGGCGATGGCGCTGAGATCGAGCGTGTTGCGCGTGTACGTCTCGTAGGTGCGGATGCCACGCTCGCAGAAGATCACGTTCGGATTGCCCTCGTTCATGATATACTCGGCGGCATTGAGCCACTCGTCGATCGTCGCCGCGAGGCCGCGCTTGAGCATGACGGGCTTCGTGCCGCGTCCGACCTCCTTCAAGAGGCGGAAGTTCTGCATGTTGCGCGCGCCGATCTGCAGGACGTCAGCATACTCGGAAACGAGTCCGACGTTCTCGACCTCCGTGACCTCGGTGACGACCTTGAGTCCCGTCTTCTCGCGCGCCTCGGCGAGGAGCTTCAAGCCTTCCTCTTCAAGACCTTGGAAGGAGTACGGCGATGTGCGCGGCTTGTAAGCGCCGCCGCGCAGGAACTCGGCGCCGCCCTTCTTGACGATCTCGGCAGCCTCCATGAGCTGCTCGCGCGACTCGACGGCGCACGGTCCCGCCATGACGACGGGCGTTCCCGCACCGATCTTGACGCCGCCGACATCGACGACCGTCGGCATCGGATGGAACTCACGGCTCGCGAGCTTGTAGCTCTTGGAGATGGCAACGCTCTGCTCGACGCCCGCCATCGCGTCGATTGCCAAAGAGCCCATGCGGCGCTTGTCGCCGATGACGCCGACGATCTTCTGCTGTGCGCCCTCCATGATCTTCGCCTCAAGCCCCACGCCGTTGATTGCATGGATGACTTCCTTGATATTTTCCGCCGTTGCGTCCGGATTCATAATGATGACCATAAAGATGCTCCTTTCAAATTTGCAGCCGTCAGCATGGGAAACGCGCCGAGGGTGCGCAGCCAGATGCTCTTTCGGCGCACCGCCTCGATCGAAGCGGCGAGCGGCTCGCGGGCATCTGCCTCCAGCTCGAAGAAAAAGATGTAGGCGCCGAGCTCCGTGCGCGCGGGGCGCGACTCGATGCGCAGCATGTTCACACCGCGCACGGCGAATTCCTGCAAAACCTCGCAAAGGCTGCCCGCGCGCTTGCCGTCGATCTGGCAGATCGCGAGCATCTTCTCATGCACAGGCGTCTCGGGAAAGCGCAGAGCCGGCGGCTTTTGTCCGGCGCGCTCGACGAGGAAGAAGCGCGTGCAGTTCGCCATCGTGTCCTGGATGTCCGCAGCCAACGGAAAAAGCCCGTAAAGCTCGCCCGCGCGCGCCGTACAGATGGCGGCACAGCCATCCTCGGGGCGGCTTTCGGCAACGAGGCGTGCCGCCTCCGCTGTCGAGGAAACGGCGACGAGCTTCGCCCGCGGACAGTGTTCCTTCAGATAGGTGCGGCACTGCGAGAGCGGCTGCGCATGGGAGATGACGCGGCGGATCGCCTGCGTGGGATATTTCGCCATGAGCTCGTTGCGCACGCCCCAGATGAGCTCTAACGTCACGGTGAAGGCTTCACTTGCGCTCAGCGTATCGAGCGTGATGTTGACCGAGCCTTCGAGTGAGTTTTCAACCGGTACGAGAGCGCCCGCCGCCTGCCCTTCTTCCACGGCGAGAAGCGCCTGGAAGATGGCAGGAAAGGGCAGAAGCTCGCGCGGCTCATCGAGAAATCCGTTCAGATGAAGCGCCGCCGCCTCGCTGTGCGTACCTAAAGGGCCGAGAAAGCCCAACGTGTCCATCACTCGCCTCCTCCCTGCGAAAAAGCCCCCTTGAGCAAGACGCCAAGGGGGCAAAATTGCTGAAAACGCTTCTATATTACCACAGAACGTACAGCTTTGCAAGTTTACAGTTCATTTCGCTTCCCTGTTTTTTCCTTCTCCGAGATTCCTTCTCCGAGCGGCGCGTTGAGGAGCTTCTTGCGCGCGCGCCAGTCGGGGCAGAACTTGTCCATGAGGCCGTGAAAGCGCGCGTTGTGGTACCTTTCCCAGAGGTGCGTGAGCTCGTGGAAGATGATGTATTCGAGGCATGCCGGCGGGTATTTGGCGAGCTGCAGGTTCAGCCAGATGCGGCGCGCGCGGATGTTGCAGGTGCCCCACTTCGTCTTCATATTCTTGCTGCGCCACTCGGCGGCACTCTTGCCGACGATCATCTCGGCGCGCGCCAAGAGCGGCGGCACAGCGCGCGCGAGTTCGCGGCGGTACCATTCGTTGAGGATCGCTTCGCGCGCGGCGGCGCTCGAGGTGCTTTCGCTCGCCCGCGTGCTGAGGACGAGGCGCGTACCCTGCTGCAGCACGAGGTCGTGCGCACGTCCGAACTTCACGCAGAGCTCGAGCGGCTCGCCCCAGCTATAGCAAAGCTCGCCGCTCAGAAAGCGACGAGCTTCGGACTCTTTTTGCGCGGCGAGCTTCGCCTGCTTTTCCTCGATCCACGCGCGATGCCCCGCGACGAAGCGCGTGATTTCGGCGAGCGTCGCGCGCTTCGGGGCGCTTACATGCACCGTGCCCGCAGGCGGCAGGACGCGCAGGTAGAGGTTCTTGATCGGCTTTCGCTCAAGCTCGACGGGGATGCCCGCGAGCGTCGTCAGCACTCTGAGGACTGCTTTTGCCATATCAATTATTCTTCTGCTCCATCGCGGCAAGCGATGCGACCTTGTCACCCTCGCCGAGGCGCATGATCTTGACGCCCTGCGTGTTGCGGCTGATCACGGAGATCTCATCGACCTTCGTGCGGATGACGATGCCGTCCGTCGTGATGAGAATGAGCTCCTGTCCCGGGCGCACGACCTTGAGGCCGATGACCGCGCCCGTCTTTTCCGTGACCTTCATGTTGA
>CAMURM010000308.1 GCA_947097535.1 uncultured Selenomonas sp. | reverse complement strand
AGGACAGCGCAGATGCGTGAAGATGGGTGGCTGAATTTATCAGTGGTTCCTTAAGAAGCGAGGTGTTTTCATGTTTCAGACAAAGAGGTATACGGTTTTCGTTACGACGGCTCTTCTTCTGATCGTCAGCATGATTTTCACGGCCTGCGGAGGCTCGGGAGATGTGAAAAAAGATGCGGCGCAGAATGACAAGCCCATTGAGATCACGGATGTAACAGGACAGAAGGTCACGCTGAAAAAGCCGGCGGAACGTGTCGTTGTGCAGTGGAGCGCTTCGGGTGGTGCGTTTATGACGATGGCGGCTCTGACAGGCAAGGATGTCGCCCACATTATCGTTGGAATCGATCCGTCCTTGAGTAAATATCGCACCGATATGTGGAATCATTTCAAGGCAGAGCTTCCGGAATTGGAAAAGATTCCTCTGATCGGCGCTGTGAATGAAAAAAACTTCGATACGGAAAAGGTGATTTCTCTAAATCCGGATGTCATCTTTATCCCGCTGTACATGAAAGATCAGTACGAATCCGATGTGAAGCCGAAGATTGACGCGGCCGGAATACCGACCATCTATATCGACTATCATGCGGAGAAGCTTGAAAACCACCAGCGTTCTATTGAAGCCATCGGCAAGGCGTTAGGCAAGGAGGAGCGCGCGGAAGAACTCAAAAAGTTTTATACGGATCATGTTACAAAGGTCGCTGATCGCATCCATAAGATCAACAAGCCGAAGCCGACGGTCTATATTGAGACGGGCAACGAAGGGCCGGAAGGATTTGGCACTTCGTACAGCAGCAAGGTTGCATGGGGTGCTTTGGCAACGGAGTGCGGTGCGGATCTCATTACAAAAGATGTAGTTGAGTCGTCAGGTCCTGTCAATCCGGAGTTTATTCTGGAAAAGGATCCCGACATCATCATGATCATGGGTTCCTATTGGCCGAAGAAGGCTACTGCCATGCGCCTCGGATTTGAAGCAACCGAAGAGCATTCGCAGGAACTTCTGAAAGCATTTACACAGCGCGATGGCTGGAATCAGCTGAAAGCGGTCAAGAACAAGCAGATCTATTCGGCTCATCATGGATTGCCGCGTGAGGTCTATGACTGCGCCGTATTTGAATATTTGGCAAAGACGTATTATCCTGAGGAGTTCGCAGATGTCGATCCGGAAGGCACGCTCAAGGAATTCTACGAGAAATTCCTTCCGTTCTCTTATGGGGGAATTTGGTTCATGCAGTTGAAGTAAGAAAGGGCTTGGTATAGTGGAAGCGATGACGGAGCGTTTTGACTACAAGAAGCAGAGTTTCCGAAAACGCATCTTTATCTTACTCGGACTGCTGATTTGTGCCGTGAGTTTTATTACCGATGTGATTGTAGGTCCGGCCTCGCTTACGCTGCACGATGTGTGGCTGGCGGTGATACAGTCTCCTGAGGTTTCTAGAAGTGCCGATGTCATCGTTTGGTCGATTCGTCTTCCGACGGCCGTCATGGCGTTGATGGTCGGAGCTTCCCTGGGGATTGCGGGGGCGGGAATGCAGACGATTCTCGATAATCCGCTCTCCAGCCCTTATACACTCGGCATATCGGCAGGCGCTGGCTTCGGCGCCTCTCTCATGGTTGTGGTCGGACTGAGCTCCCTGGAGTTTTTGGGTGAGTTTATGGTGCCTTTCGGTGCGTTCGTATTCGCAGGTTTGACGAGTTTTTTCATATATTCCATCAATAAGATTAAGAATTTCTCCTCGGAGACGATGATTCTTGCCGGTATCGGTATGATGTTCCTGTTCCAGGCGCTTCAATCTCTGATGCAGTATATGGCAACGCCTGAGGCGCTTCAGAACATTGTGTTTTGGACGATGGGGAGTCTCACCAAAGCAAATTGGACGAACATCTCCATCGTTTTCGTTGTGCTGCTTCTGATGCTTCCGCTCATGATGCGCGAATCGTGGCGGCTGACGGCGTTAAAGCTGGGGGATGAAAAGGCATCCGGACTGGGAGTCAATGTCGAGCGTCTGAGAGTCAAAGTTTTTCTTTTCATATCGATCATTACCGCAGTTGCCGTTTCTTTCGTGGGAACGATCGGCTTTATCGGCATCGTCGGACCGCATATTGCGAGGATGCTGGTCGGGGAGGATCAGCGGTATTTCCTGCCGCTCTCTGCGGTGTGCGGCATGGCAATCTTGTCGATGGCATCCATTGGCAGCAAGATGCTGATTCCGGGCGCCATGTTTCCGATTGGCATTGTGACGGCAATCATCGGAGTCCCCTTTTTCTTCTCGTTGGTGTTGACTAGGAAAAGGAGTTATTTCAAATGATTGAAGTTCATAATCTGACCTTTGGATATTCCTCCGATTCCCAAAAGAATATATTGCGCGGTGTCGGCTTTGCAGCCCAGACCGGTAAATTGACTGCTGTGATCGGAACGAACGGCGCCGGGAAATCAACGCTTCTGAAAACGATCATAGGGATTTTGCCGGGCAAGGGTGACATTCGGATCAACGACAAGCCGGTCGCGGCATATACGTCCGAGGAACTCAGCAGCACGATAAGCTATCTGTCTCAGGACAACGACTGCAAAATCAATCTAAGTGTTTTTGAAGTCGTCATGCTCGGGCGTATGGGATCGCTGTCTTTTCGTGTCAAAGAGGAAGATATTCGAGCGACGGAGGAAGTGCTGCAACGTCTGAATCTGCAGGAGTTTGCCTCACGCAGCATCATGGCTTTGAGCGGGGGGCAGAGGCAGCTTGTGTTTATGGCGCAGGCACTGGTAAGGGAACCTACGGTATTGCTGCTCGATGAACCTACCAGTGCGCTGGAT
>CAMURM010000307.1 GCA_947097535.1 uncultured Selenomonas sp. | reverse complement strand
CGAAGCACCTCGCACAGCTCAACCGCGACGTCAACAAGCAGGCGCTGAGGAATATCTTCAACAACTAAAAAGAGAGAAGATGGCTTCTCACCGCCTCCTTATGGGAAACGCCCGCCGCTTTTGGCGGGCGTTTCTGCTTGGGCGGCGGCAGGGAAGCTTCGGACGATGTTTCCGGCGAAGCGGGCGAAGGAAGTGTCTTGCTCCTTTACAATAAATCAAATAAATGCCTTGACATTTCATTCGGCGCTCTGTATAATACTACATGTTGCCGCTCTTACGCGGCGCTGTCGGCCCGGTAGTTTAGTTGGTTAGAATGCCGCCCTGTCACGGCGGAGGTCAGGGGTTCAAGTCCCCTTCGGGTCGCCACTTCATGCGGAAGTAGCTCAGTGGTAGAGCACCACCTTGCCAAGGTGGGGGTCGCGAGTTCGAGCCTCGTTTTCCGCTCCATACGGCGACATAGCCAAGCGGTAAGGCAGGGGTCTGCAAAACCCTCATTCCCCAGTTCGATTCTGGGTGTCGCCTCCAAAACGATAGGAAGGGAAATGCTGATAAATTCAGTGATTCCTTAAAGACTGTTGCAGAGTTCTGCGGCAGTCTTTTTTCAAATGTGGGAGGATCTATTTTGTCGCAGGAAGAATTGAAGAAGGAAATAGAGAAGAGGCGCACGTTCGCCATCATTTCGCATCCGGACGCGGGCAAGACGACGCTGACGGAGAAGCTCCTGCTCTACGGCGGGGCGATCCACCTCGCAGGCTCGATCAAGTCGCGCAAGACGCAGCGCCATGCCGTTTCCGACTGGATGGAGATCGAGAAGCAGCGCGGCATCTCCGTCACGTCGAGCGTGCTGCAGTTCGACTACGAGGGCTGCCGCATCAACATCCTCGATACGCCCGGACATCAGGATTTCAGTGAGGATACATACCGCACGCTGATGGCGGTCGACAGCGCCGTCATGATCCTCGATGTGGCGAAGGGCGTCGAGGCGCAGACGAAGAAGCTCTTCAAGGTCTGCCGCGAGCGGCACATCCCGATCTTCACCTTCGTCAACAAGCTCGACCGCTTCGGCAAGGCGCCGCTCGACCTCATGGCGGAGCTGGAAGATGTCTTGGGCATCCGCTCCTATCCGATGAACTGGCCGATCGGCACGGACGGCAGCTACAAGGGCGTCTACGACCGCGCGAAGCGTGAGGTCGAGCTCTTCGCCGCCGACGCGAGCCACGGGCAGACGGAACGCGTCTCCGTCTGCGGCTCGATCGACGACGAGGCTTTCATGGCGCAGCTGACGGAAGAGGAGCGCCGGACGCTCGCCGACGATATCGAGCTTCTCGATGCGGCGGGCGAGGACTTCGATCGCGGGAAGGTCGATCGCGGTGAATTGACGCCGACGTTCTTCGGTTCTGCCATGACGAACTTCGGCGTCAAGAACTTCCTCGAAGAGTACCTGCGCCTCGCACCGGCGCCGGCGCCGCGCGCTTCATCCGACGGCGTCATCGAGCCGACGGACGAGCGCTTCTCGGCTTTCGTCTTCAAGATCCAGGCGAACATGAATCCTGCGCACCGCGATCGCCTCGCCTTCATTCGCATTGTGTCGGGCGCGTTCGAGCGCAACATGAGCGTCTGGCACGAAAAGAGCGGCAAGCTGATCAAGCTCGCGCAGCCGCAGCAGTTCCTCGCGCAGGATCGGCAGATCATCGACGAGGCGTTTCCGGGCGACATCGTGGGGCTTTTCGATCCCGGCATCTTCTCGATCGGCGATACGCTGACGGACGCCTCGCACAAGTTCAAGTACGAAGATTTTCCCGTGTTTCCGCCCGAGAAGTTTGCACGCGTCTCGGCGAAGGACACGATGAAGCGCAAGCAGTTCGTCAAGGGCGTCGAGCAGCTCACGCAGGAGGGTGCCATCCAGCTCTTCGTGCAGGAGGGCGCGGGCGCCGATGCCTACATCGTCGGCACGGTCGGCACGCTGCAGTTCGAGGTGCTCGAATACCGTCTGAAGAACGAGTACAACGTCGACATCGTGCTGCAGATGCAGCCCTACGAGGTCGCGCGCTGGCTGACCTTTGACGATGAGCGCGAGATCACGCCCGCATCTCTTCGCGGCGCCGACCGTGGCATGTTCGTGCGCGACCGTCGGGGCAATCCCGTGCTGCTCGTAAATAACGAATGGGCGCTCGGCTGGATCACGGACAACAATCCCGATCTTCGGCTGCACGCCGTGCCCGTCGATCGAAGCGAAGTGTAAGGGCTTGTCGCCCCTAAGATTTCATAGCACCAAAGGCACAATGAAATCTAAGGGTCGCCTGCGCCCTAAAGGGCTTGTCGCCCCTAAGATTTCATAGCACCAAAGGCACAATGAAATCTAAGGGTCGCCTGCGCCCTGAAGGGCTTGTCGCCCCTAAGATTTCATAGTACAATACAATAAATGAAGGAAGCGCTGATGGGATTGGCGGTTCCCTGAACGAGCAAGAATGGGGGCTGTTGGCATTGAAGAGCATGACGGGGTTCGGCGCGGCGGGCCAGGAGAATGAGAATTACAAGGTCCATGTGGAAGTGAAGGCGGTCAATCAGCGTTATCTGGACATATCGTTTTCGATGCCGCGTGCCCTCAACGTCTTTGAAAACGACATGCGAAACGTCATCAAGCGCTTTACGGCGCGCGGCAAGGTCGATGTCAACATCGTCTTCCACGACAAGCGCGAGAAAGAGGCGCAGATCGCCGTCGACAAGAATCTGGCGCGCGCCTACCAGACGGCGCTTTACGAGCTTGGCGATTTCCTGCATTTGACACCGCCCGCCGATGTATGTAAAATAGC
>CAMURM010000306.1 GCA_947097535.1 uncultured Selenomonas sp. | reverse complement strand
ACGTCCATCTCGTGAATCATCGCCATGAGGTTTTCGCGTGCAGCTTCGAGATCCGTCGCCTGCTTTCCCATAAATTCATGACGTTCCAGAAGCTCTTCGTGTTCGTGGATGGCGTTGGGATTGACAGGGCCGAGCTCCGCAAGAGCGCTCGATATTTCCTGCATCTTCTTCTTGAGCTCCGCCGCCGTCAGATCGAGCGCCTCTGCCGCAGCCGTTTCCCATGTATGGCCGTGCTGCTCAAGCAGCTCCGCCTGCACCTGTTCGAGCTTTACATGCACCTCGGCGGCGGCGAGCTCCATCTGATGCAGCTTGCTCTGCAGCTGGCTCAGCCGCTGGCCTGCCGCCCGCGCCGCCTTATCGTTCTCCTGATTTTCCGCCTGGCGTTCGAGCTTCTCCTGATAGAGCTTGTCGTGAGCGGCTTTCCCTGCGGCGTGCTTTTCCTGCCAGGCGGCGGCGCGGACGGCGATTTCCTCGCGCTTCGTGCCGCCCTTGCCGAGCTCCTCCGCGAGAGCCGCCTCTTCCCTGTGCGTCTCCTGCGCCTGCTCTCTCGCGCGAGCCTCTTCCCTTTCCTTCAACAGCGCCTGCTCGCGCGCGCGGATTTTCTCCTGCCCAAAGACGGCGCGCCTGAGCTCCTTTTCGTTGATGAACTTGCTGAGATCGTCGGCGTCCTGCTCAAGATCGTCGAGCTCTTCCTCGCTGTTCTTCGCCTCGCGCTCCGTGCGCTCGTAGAGGCGGCGCGCGGCGCTCGCCTGCTGCGCGGCGTCGTTCTTCTTCGCCTGCGCTCGGGCAAACGTCAGCTCCGCCTCTGCGGCGAGCTTCTGCAGCGTCTCCTGCGCCGCCGCCTTCTCGGCGCGCGCCGCGGCGATGCGCTCGTCCTTGACGCGCAGCTCTGCCGCAAGCACCGCCTTTTCCTGCTGCCTGCGGGCAACGGCTGCGAGCCTTTCGGCAATCTCCTTCGCCGCATTTTCGGCGCAAGTGCGCTCCTCAGAAAGCGCGGCGAGCTTTTTCGCGCCGTCCGCCGTGCTCTTTTCCAGCTGCTCGATCTCGCCGCTGCGGTTGAGAAAGCTCGTCTCCTGCCCCTGCCTGCCGCCGCCCGAGAGCGAGCCGCCGGGATTGAGCATCTCACCGTCGAGCGTCACGATGCGCAGGCGCCAGCCCAGCTTCTTCTCGATGGCGAGGCCGTGATCGAGCGTATCGACGACGAGCGTGCGCGCCAGCAAAAAGTCCGCGACCTTCCGGAACTTCTCAGCCGCGCCGACGAGCTCGTTCGCAAAGCCGATGACGCCCTCTTCCCTCTTCGCCGCCTCGTCCTGCGAGCGGCGCACGACGAGCGTCGAAAGCGGCAGGAACGTGACCCTGCCGAGGCGTGCGCGCTTCAAAAAGGCGATGGCGGCCTTCGCCGTATCCGTATCCTCCGTGACGATGTTCTGCAGGCTGCCGCCGAGGGCTACCTCGACGGCGCGGATGTACTCGCGCGGCACGGAGATGAGCTCGGCGACGGCGCCCGCGACGCCCTTCTGCCACGGCTCCTTCGCCTGCAGTACCGCCTTCGGCGCGCGTGCGAAGCCTTCGTATGACGCCTGCATATTGCGCAGGAACTTGAGCTTGTTCTCGTCGGCGCGCAGCTCCTCCTTCGCACGATTTTCCTCTGCGGTGAGGGTGCGAGCTTTCGCGCTCAGACGCTCCTGCTCCTGCGCCTGCTGCGCTCCTTCCTGCTGCAGAGCGCGCTGCTCTTCTTCGAGCAGGCGGCGCGCCTCTTCGACTTCCTGCGCCTCGGATGCCAGTGCATCGACTGCCGCCGTCGCTTTCGCCAGCTCATCTGCGCGCTCGGCACCGCTCGTCGAGTACGATTCCAACTCATGCTTGATCAGCAGAAGCTCGTTTTCGCGCGCGAGCATATCGCGCTGCACCGCCTCCTTCTTTTCCGTCAGCGTGCGGTGCTTTTCCTTTGCTTCGCGCAGCTTCTCGCCCAAGGTCTTGAGCGAGGCGCGATCCTTCGAAATCTCGGCGTCGATCGCCTCGTACTTTTCCAGAATCTCCTTCTCAGCGGCAAAGAGGCGCAGCTTCTCCGCCCCCGCCGCTTCGGCGGCGGCTTCAAACTCGCCGCGCTGCTTCTCCAGGCGCTCCTTGAGCGCGTCGTGCTGGTGCGCGCGCTCCGCCAAGATGGCGATCTCGCTGTTCGCCTGCTCGATCTGCGTGCGCAGCGCATTGTTCTTTTCCGCCTGCTCCTGCAGTCTTTCTTCCAGCAGCAGGACAGCGCGGTCAAGCTCTTCCTTCTTCACTTGCGTCAGATGCACCTGCGTCTCGGCGGCGAGCGCTTCGTCGCGCGCCGCTTCGATCTTGCCCGCACTCTCTTCGCGCTCCTTCTTCAGCTGCCCCTCGCGCTGAAAAAGCTCCGTCAGCGCGCAGCGCTTGTAGACCGCCTGCATCTCATCGTGGCGGCGGGTCTTCGCCGCGCTCTCGGCGAGCGGGCCGAGCTGCACCTCGATCTCCTGCATGATGTCGCTGACGCGCACGAGATTGCCCTGCATGTCCTCGAGCTTTCGCATCGACTCGCGCTTGCGGTTGCGGTACTTCGTGATGCCCGCCGTTTCCTCGAAGTAGAGGCGGCGCTCCTCGGGCTTGCTGTTCAGGATCTCGTCGATGCGGTTCTGGCCAATGACGCTCATGCCGTCCCGCCCGAGCCCCGTATCGGCGAAGAGATTGTTGATGTCCTTCAGCCGACAGCGCGACTTGTTGATGAAGAACTCGCTCTCACCCGAGCGGAAGAGGCGGCGCGTCACGACGACCTCACGGTAATCAACGGGCATGTCCCCCTCGT
>CAMURM010000305.1 GCA_947097535.1 uncultured Selenomonas sp. | reverse complement strand
GTATAGGCGGAGTCTGTGACGCCCGTCGAGTGCCGGAAGTCGCCGTAGCCGAGACGCACCTGCGTATGGGCTCCCGTCCATACGGCGCGTCCGCCGTCGTACTCTTTGCCAAAGTAGTAGCCTGTGACGCCCATCGGCTCCGTCATACGGCCAAGCGAGAAATCCCAGTCGTTCGCATGTACGGTAAGATTCGCCTCGTCAAGGCGCACATGGTTGAGTCCACGGCTTTTGGCGACATCGGTATCGGTGCCGACACCCTCTGCGCCCGAAGCACTTGCCAAAATGGTGAGGTTCGTATTCGCATCGATCCTCGCATCCACGCCGACGCGCAGCCGCTGCTCGAAGCCGTGCTCGGCTTTTTCGAGGTAGTTCTTATACGCGCCGTCGCTTACGGTCGCGGTGGTCGTGACACGCGCTTCAGACGGCTTTTCCTTGCCTGTAAAAGTGTTCCAGCGTGCGCGATAATCGCCGATGACATGCACGCCTTTTTCCTTCGTCGTATCGAAGGGCTTTTGGATGAACCATGCGTCTTCGGGGATGAGATGCGCTTCTTCCTTCTTGAAGCGCTCGCCCGCCCCCGTGCTCGCATCGGGACCGAACTTCAAGTTCACGCCGATGCGATAGGTTCGCTCGTTGATCGCGCGGTCGTCGTCGCGATGGTTGAAGATATTGTCGACGCCGATATAGGCGCTCGCGTCCTTGCCGAAGTCTTTTTGCAGGATGAAGTTCCAGATACCGAAGGTCTTTGTCTCGTACGTCTGCTTGCCGCCTTCGGCGAAGTTGTAGTGCCATTTTCCTGTTACGCCGTCACTGTCGTAATAGTTGCCGTTGTTCGCCACGCTGTTGCTGTCGAGCATGTTGACGTAGTAGTTCCCCCAGAGCGTCGCACGCCAGCCTTGGTTCTCATAGGTCACGCCAAGGTCGATCTTGTGCTGCGGCCGATTGAGCAAACGATCCGGCATGTTCGGGTCGCTCTTGTTGATGGCATGAAGATAGGTATAGCCAAATTTCGCTGACCAATGCTTGTCAAAGCGATGGTTATACTCCGCTTCAAGACCTGTGATCTCCGCTTTGCCGATGTTCTTGAAGCTGTAAATCATATCGGGCGGCAGGAGCCATCTGCCATCAGCGGAAATTTCCGGATGGAAATCCATAAGATAGCCCGTGAAGTAGGTCGTCATATAGTTGTCAATGCGGTTGTGGAAAGCATTGATACGGTAGCTGTCCCTGCCATCTGTGCTCTCGCCCTCATAGCCAAGATCGAAATTGAGGGACTTTTCGGGCTTCAAATTCGGATTGCCGACCCAGTAGTAACCAAGGCGCGCGCGCTCAAGTCCCATCGGCGCACCTGCATACATCTCCCAGTTGTAGTAAAGCTCACCCATGCCCGGCTCTGCATACCCCGTGCCGAGGTTCGCCTTGAAGCGCTGGTTCGCCTTGCCGCCGATGTTGTGCGTCATGCCGATATTGAACGTCGCATGTGTGCCGAAAAGACTGCTGTGATCGACGCGCAGAATTGGCGAAAGCAACGTATTTCGATTGACCTGCCATGCGTCCTGCAAAAATACATATTGCTTCTTGATTTCCACACTGCCGATTGTCAATCGGTTCTGCCGCGCCTCAAATTCCTCGTTGAACGCTTTTCCGTTCCAAAGCATCGCATGTCCAAAATTTTTACGAGCATAATTGGCAAAATTCTTGTCATAGTAGTTATAGATTGCAAATTCCGGCGTATCAATATACGTCAGATCATGGTTTCGAGCATCATCAAGCAGCTGCTGACCGAATGCCATAAGCCGCGCCATAACCTCCGGCGGCGCCCCACCGCCATCCGTTCCATAAGGTCCGTATTTCAGATAGTCCTGATATGTATAGAGCGGCGCCTGCGAGCGTCCGGCTGCGTCCTTATATCCATACCACTCATATTCATTGTCATACTTCGGCACTCCCGCTTCATTTCGCGTCATCGCATAGTCGTGTACGCGCGAAGATGGCGCACCCGCGCCGTCTCTCGTATAAAGGTTCTTGTCGTAATCCCACGGATCGATCATGCGCGTATAGCTGTTCGGCGCGTTTTTGATGCGGCTGCCCTCGCCCTTCTCCTGTGTGTAGCCAATGCCGTAGGTCAGCAGATGATCGCGATGGATCTGGGTGTTTGCCGATGCCTTGAGGCTCCATTGCTGATGCATGAGGTCGTCGATGTAGTTGAGCGTGTTCTTGCCTTCATAGGGAGAATTGATATAGTCCGAGGTCAGCGTGATGTCGTCCTCGTTCATCTTCGTATAGTCGAAAGAGACATTCCAATCCGAATTGCCGCCGCGCCCAGCATACGAGAGGCGATAGGTGTTGCGGTCAAGCTCACGCTTGAAGTGCTGCAGACCCTCTGCCCCGGAGTTCGATCGCTTGACGAAGCTCTCCATATCCTCTGCTGTATGATCGAGGTTCAAAGAAAGACTATGATTCTTATCGAGATCATAGGATGCGACAAGTCCGATATTCTTGATGTCGCCATAGTAGCGCAGCGAGTTTCGCACACGGCTTTCCTCGTCTTTATAAGAGCTTCCGCTCTTGAGGAGACCGCCGAAGGATTCCATGCTGTAAATCGGCATGATGTCGCGCTTGCCGCCGTAGGCTGCGACGCGCAGCTTGCCGATGTCGCCCGAGTCGGCGCGCAGGAAGAAGTTCTTGTATGGCAAATTCGAATCGCCCGCAGCACGTCTGCCTTCAAGATTCAGACGCAGACCTGCGCTCTTCGCCGCCGCCTTCGTGATGACGTTGACGACGCCGCCGATGGCGTCGGCGCCGTACTTCGCGCTCGCCGCGCCG
>CAMURM010000304.1 GCA_947097535.1 uncultured Selenomonas sp. | reverse complement strand
AGGCGTAGCGGTGCTACGTCGAGGATTTGTCGACGACGAGAGGACAGCACAGATGCGTGAAGATGGGTGGCTGAATTTATCAGTGATTCCTAAATCTTAAAGAAACGAGGCAAATGCCATGACAAAAGAAAATGCCGTCAAAAAGCTCACACAGGAAATCCTCTGCGGCCGCCGCCTGAAGCGCAGCGACGACCTCCCCTTCTTCCTCTCGGCGCCGCTCGCAGCCCTGCAGGAGGGCGCGCACGAGCTGCAGCAGCATTTCTGCGGCAGACACATCGATCTCTGCACGATCATCAACGCGCGCAGCGGTCACTGCAGCGAGGACTGTAAGTACTGCGCCCAGTCGGCGCACCACAAGACGGGTGTCGAGGAGTATGCGTTCCTCGCACAGGAGGAGATCGTCGCCAATGCCCGCGCCAACGAGGAGGCGGGTGTCAACCGTTTCTCCATCGTGACCTCGGGCAGAGCGCTCGGCGGCAAGGAGTTCGACGCGGCGCTCGCCTGCTACCGCGAGATGCGCAAGAAGCTCCGCATCGAGCTCTGCGCCTCGCACGGCATCCTCACGCGCGAGCAATTCCGCGCGCTGCGCGCTGCGGGCGTCACGAGCTACCATCACAACATCGAGACGTCGCGCCGCTTCTTCCCCGAGATCTGCACCTCGCACACCTACGACGACCGCATCCGCACGATCCGCCTCGCGCAGAGCGAAGGTCTCTCGGTCTGTTCCGGCGGCATCATCGGCATGGGCGAGACCTGGGACGACCGCCTCGACATGGCGGTGAGCCTCGCCGAGCTCGGCATCGAGTCCATCCCCATCAACTCCCTCATGGCGATTCCGGGCACGCCGCTCGAAGGCAGGACGCCCCTGACAAGTGACGAGATCCTGCGCACGATCGCCTTCTTCCGCTTCATCAATCCGACGGCGAACATCCGCCTCGGCGCCGGACGCAAGCTCATCAAGGACAACGGCACGCCCGCCTTCCTCTACGGCGCCTCGGCTTCCATCACAGGCAACATGCTCACGACCTCGGGCACGACGATCGCCGAGGACATGGCGCTCTTGAAGCGCCTCGGTCTGAGCAACGAAGGCGGCGAAGCGGCGCGCGCCTCCGAGGCATGAAATCCTGCAGGCGTATTGTAACAAATGCAACAGACAGAAGTTTCTTCCTGCGGTAAAATAAAAGCGGCAGTATTCTACCGAAGCCCAAGGAAAGGATTGTGATTTCCATGGCCATCCATGTCATCAACGAAGCGCGCCGCTGCCTCAAGTGCAAGAAGCCGCTTTGCCGCATCAAAGGCTGTCCCGTACAGACTGATATACCCGAGATGATCCGCCTCTTTCTCGACGGAAAGATCAACGAAGCGGGCGACATGCTCTTCGAGAACAACCCGCTGAGCATTATATGTTCCCTAGTCTGCGACCACGAAGCGCAGTGCGAGGGCAACTGCATACAGGGGCGCAAGGGCTCGCCCATCCACATCTCAAGCATCGAGCATTACATCTCGAATACCTGCTTCGACCGCATCAAGCTCGACCGTGCACCTTCGACCGGGCAGACCGTCGCCGTCATCGGCGCCGGTCCCGCCGGCATCACGGTCGCCGTCAAGCTCGCCAAGAAGGGCTACGACGTCACCATCTTCGAGCGCATGGAAAAGATCGGCGGCATGATGCGCTACGGCATACCGTCGTTTCGCCTGCCTTTGACGATCCTCGACCGCTAT
Organism: uncultured Selenomonas sp.; assembly: GCA_947097535.1. Taxonomy (GTDB): domain Bacteria; phylum Bacillota; class Negativicutes; order Selenomonadales; family Selenomonadaceae; genus Selenomonas. Next base: position 1,122 of record CAMURM010000304.1, on the reverse strand, counting down.
GCAAAAAAGCTGCGTGAGTTCGGTATATGCATCCGCCCCAACCAGACGATCGGCAGCATCATCACGCTCGACACCATCTTCGAAGACGGGCACGACGCCATCTTCATCGGCTCCGGCGTCTGGCGGCCGCGCAGCCTTGGCGTCAAGGGCGAAAGCCTCGGCAACTGCCACTACGCCGTCGACTACCTGCAGAACCCCGACTCCTTCGAACTCGGCGACCGCGTCGCCATCATCGGCGCAGGCAACTCCGCCATGGATGCCGCACGCACCGCCATCCGCAAGGGCAGCCGCTACGTCACCGTCTACACGCGCAGCCCGCACGTCGCCGCAAGCCGCCACGAGTTCGAATATGCACAGGCGGACGGCGTGGAATTCGATTTCTGCCAGGGCATTGAAGCCATCACGAAGGAGGGCCCGCTTCTTCGCCGGCGTCACTTCGACGAAGAGGGCAACCTCACAGGCGAGGACGAGCCGATCCTCTACGGCGCCGACAGCACGATCATCGCCGTCAGCCAGGCGCCGCGCGATACGATTGTGCGCACGACGACGGGTGTCGAGACGAACAGCAAGGGTCTCGTCGAAGTCGATGAAAACGGCGCGACGACGCGCCCCGGCGTCTTCTCTGCCGGCGACGTCGTCCTCGGCCCGTGCAACGTCGTCCAGGTCGTCGGCGACGCCAAGCATGTGGTGGAAGCGATGGACGCATACCTGCGTGAAAAGCGCGGTGCAAAATAGCTGCGTCCTCCAGGGAATCCACCTACGAAGTTTCATAAAAAAAAAGCAGCCCAACGAGGCTGCTTTTTCCTTCTTACTTGCTGTCCGCTCCCTACTTTACCACCATGACGGGAACCTTCGATTCTTCGACGACCTTCTGACTGACGCTGCCGATCAGGGCGCCTTTGAAAAGACCCAGACCGCGGCTGCCCATGATGATCATGTCGCTCTTCTCCGATTCGGCGATCTTCAGGATTGCCTTCGGCACATTGCCTGTCTCGACATGCCGCACCGCCTTCATGTTCTCAGGAATCTTCTCCCAGATGCGATCAAAGACGAGATGGCTCGGAATGTCCTTGTTGATGTTGCTCGCCACATAGACGAAATCGAGACTTGCATTGCACTTCT
>CAMURM010000303.1 GCA_947097535.1 uncultured Selenomonas sp. | reverse complement strand
TGCAAAACGTCGCCCATCTATTCGGGCAATTCCTGCGGATGCTCGACGACCTCGTTCTTCATGAGATCGCGATGCTCAAGCTCCACCTGGAAGCCGCGCGCCGTCAAGAAACGATAGATATGGCAGGCGATGTAGACGCTCCGATGCATGCCGCCCGTGCAGCCGATGGCGATGACGAACTGCGGCTTGCCCTCCTTGATGTACTGCGGCATGAGGAAGTCGAGCATGGCGTCGAGCTTTTCCTCGAACTCCTGCGTCACGGGCCACTTGCCGATGTAGGCGGCGACCTCCTCGACGGCGCCGCTCTTTTTGCGCAGCTCCTCGATGTAGAAGGGATTGGGCAGAAAGCGCACGTCGAGCACCATGTCGGCGTCTAAAGGCATGCCGAACTTGAAGCCGAAGGACAGGATGTTAATGCTCATCTTGTGCCCCGCCTCGCTGCCGAAAAGGCGCCAGATCTTTTCCTTGAGATCCACCTTCTTGAGCACCGACGTGTCGATGATGTACGTCGCCTTGTTGCGCACGGGCTCCAGACGGCGGCGCTCCTTCTGGATGCCGTCGGAGATGCGCGCGTTCGCCGCCATCGGATGACGGCGGCGCGTCTCCTTGTAGCGGCGGATGATCGCCTCGTCGGACGCATCCATGAAGAGCATTTCATAGGGCGTGCCCGCCTTGTCCATCTCTTCGAGTACATGCACGAAGGTGTCGAAGAACTCGCGCCCGCGCGTGTCCACGACGAGCACGACGCGGCTCACATGACCCGCCGAGTGGCGACAGAGCTCGGCGAACTTCGTGATGAAGACCGGCGGCAGATTGTCCACCACGAAGTAGCCGAGGTCTTCGAGGAAGCGGCACGCCTGCGTCTTGCCGCTGCCCGAAAGCCCCGTCACGATGATAAATCTGAAATCTCCTTCTTTCGTCATGCTGTCCACCCCTGCAAATGCAAATTAAATAGGTACGAATGAAGCCGCTGTGCTCAGAGCACGAGCTCCTCGATCGCCTTCGCCACGCCGTCCTCGTCACAGCTCGGCGCCAGATACGTCGCGAGCGCCTTCGCTTCTTCCTGCCCGTTTGCCGTGACGACGCTCGTGCCTGCAAAGCGCAGCATCGAGAGGTCGTTGTCCGAGTCGCCGCATGCCATGACCTCGGACGCCTCGATGCCCGTCGCGCGCAGGATCGCCTCGATGCCCGTCGCCTTCGACACGCCCGTCGGCACAAGATCGAGCGTATAGCCCTTCGACTGCTGCGGCTCGACGCGGCCGGCGAAGCGCTCGCGGATGCGCGCGGCGATGGCGCCGACGCCGCCAGCGAGGTCGCGCACGACGACCTGCGCGACGCCCTCGGTATAGGGGGAGAAGTCCGCGCCGACCTCGTGCACGGAGAAGCCCTGCACGGTGCGGTAGGCAGTGAAATACTCGGGGCGGAAGTCCTCCGCGTAGATGTCGTCACCGATGTACCACTGCACGTACCAGCCGTTCTCGCGCGCAAACGTCAGAAGATCCGCCACCGTCGCGGGCGAAAAGGCGCGCAAAAAGAGCGGCTCCGTCGCATCGATTGCCTGCACGAGCGCGCCGTTGCACGAGATGATCGGTGCGTTCGCCTCGATGATCCTGCCAAAGTAACTCGCCGAAAGCAGCATGCGTCCCGTCGCTATCGTCACGGCGACGCCCTTCGCCATCGCGCGCCGGAGCACGTCCTTGCTGTAGTCCGACACCGTCTTTTCCGAAGTCAAGAGCGTGCCGTCGAGATCCATAACGATCAGCCGTATTGCCATCCTCTGCTCCTTATCCCTGCCCTTGCTTCTCGCCGAACGCATAGGCTCGCACAGCCCGCGCCACACCGTCCGCCGCTTCGTTCTCAGCGAGGAAGTCCGCCGCCCTCTTCGCGGCTTTCGTCCCCGTCGTCATGGCGACGCCGATGCCCGCAGCCTGCAGCATCTCGCTGTCGTTGTCCGAGTCGCCGAGCGCCAGCACCTCCGCCATCTCGATGCCGAAACTCTTCGCAAGGCGCTCGATGCTCGCCGCCTTCGACACGCCCGGCGCCATGATGTCGATGTACCGCTCCTTCGAGCGCACCGCCGTCGCCTGCCCTCGGAACCTCTCCGAAAGCTCGGCGGCGCGCGCATCCGTCTCCTCGCCGCCTGCAGTCATCGAGAGCAGCTTGTGGACGCGCGCGCTCTTTGCATAGAGCCCGTCCCAGCCGACAGCCTCGCCCTGTACGCCCGCGCCCTTCTCGTAGGAGCACGCGCGCTTGTCATGCTCGACGAAGAGCAGCCGATCGTCCGTGTAGAGCTGCACATACCAGCCATGCGCCTTCATAAAATCGAGCACAGCGCGCACCACCTCGGGCGCGATGCACGAGGAAAACATCGCCTCGCCCGCCGCCGTCTTGACGAGCGCGCCGTTGCACGAGATGATCGGCACCGCCACGGCGAGCTCCTCTGCAAAGGGCAGCGCCGAGCGGTGCATGCGTCCCGTAGCGATCGCCACGCGGATGCCGCGCGCCGCCGCCTCCTGCAGCACCGCCTTGTTCGCCTCGGGGATGCAATTCGTCGGCGAAAGGAGCGTCCCGTCCATATCCGTCACGATCATGCGTATTGCCATGCGTAAAATTCCTTCCCTTACCCGTATGAATAACTTTGCTACTCCTGCCCCCGCCACGAGCCGTCCAGCGCGTCGGGCGAGGCGATGTAGGCGAGGTGCCCGCCGACGATCGTCGCGGCGATCGAAAGCTCCTCATCGAAGAGCGTGAGGTCGGCGCGCTTTTCCTCCTCCAAAGAGCCCGTTTCCTCGTAGATGCCGAGCTCTTCGGCGGGCGTGCGCGTGACCATCTCGACGACGCGCTCGA
>CAMURM010000302.1 GCA_947097535.1 uncultured Selenomonas sp. | reverse complement strand
TGAAATCATCATCCAGCAATCGAAATCCTGCCAGCACCGTCAGAAACTTTTGCCGCCACTCTTCTTTCTCATCCCAATCCATAAGCTTTCCCCCGTCTTATTTCCTCCATTATACTATGAAGCCCTTCCTCTTTACAAGCAAGCCCGGAACGCTTGGCAAAAGCTGTGCGGCGTACACAGCATGATCATGCAGTCAAACAAAAAAACAGGCGCCTTCACCGAAAAGGGGAGGACGCCTGTTTGCAATATTCGTTATTTCCCTCAGTCGCGCTTCTTGTTCATCCAGACAGGGATGTCGAAGTTGCTGAAGCTCGGCGCTTTCGGCATGGGGGCGTCGGGCTGGGGGATGGCTTTCGCGGCGCCCTGCGCGCTCTGTCCCGGCGCAGCTGTCGCTGCAGGGCGCGGCACGCCGACGGTGTCGGTGTCGAAGCCCGTCGCGATGACGGTGACGCGCACGATGTCGCCGAGCGTATCGTCGAGTGACGCGCCGAAGATGATGTTCGCGTCGACGTTGACGGCTTCCTGAATCGTCGACGAAGCCTCGTTGACTTCGTACATGCTGAGGTTCTCCGCCGAGCTTGAGATGTTGAGGAGCACGCCGTGCGCGCCCTCGATGCTCGTCTCAAGGAGCGGCGACTCAATGGCGCACTTGGCTGCGGCGACGGCGGCGTTCTCGCCCGTCGCCTCACCGATGCCCATGAGCGCCGAGCCGGCGTTGCTCATGATGGACTTGACGTCGGCGAAGTCGAGGTTGATGAGCCCCGGCACGGCGATGAGATCGGAGATGCCCTTGACGCCCTGGCGCAGGACATCGTCGGCGAAGCTGAAGGCGTCCGTGATCGAGGTCTTCTTGTCGACGACCTGCAGCAGGCGGTCGTTCGGAATCGTGATGATCGTATCGACGTGCTGCTGCAGCTTCGCGATGCCCGCCTCCGCCTTCTTCTGGCGCAGACGTCCTTCAAACGTGAAGGGGCGCGTCACGACGCCGACGGTCAAGGCGCCGATCTCACGCGCGCACTCGGCGACGACGGGCGCCGCTCCCGTGCCCGTGCCGCCGCCCATGCCGGCGGTCACGAAGACCATGTCCGCGCCCTGCAGCGACTGCAGGATGTCGTCGCGGCTCTCTTCCGCCGCCTGCTCGCCGATCTCAGGGCGAGCGCCCGCACCGAGACCGCGCGTGAGCTTCTCACCGATCTGGATGCGCTTCGGCGCCATCGCATGAAGAAGCGCCTGTGCATCCGTATTGACGGCGATGAATTCCACGCCCTGCAGCCCTGCTGCAATCATGCGGTTCACGGCATTGCTGCCGCCGCCGCCCACGCCAATGACCTTGATCTTGGCGAACTGGTCCAAACCCATATCATCCAATTCTAACACGCTAGCAACCCCCAAAATATAGCATAGTCTGCCCTTCGTCCTGCAAAGGGCGTACGGCAGTCATCCTCAAAAGTTTCCCTACCATTCTATCATTATTTTAATGCGTGCGCCATAAAAAAATTATGAAAATACTTGCGTCTCCTGCTTTTTCTGTATTATCTCCTGCTTTTTCTGTATTAATTATGCTTTTCAAAGAAATGGCGGCGCAAAATCGCCAGATTCTGGAATATGCGCAGACCGAATGCCAGGAGCGCCACATAGTAGAGGTCGATGCCGAGGCGATCGCCGATGTAGACGAGGAATGCCGCCATGAGGGCGTTCATGAAAAAACCCGAGATGAAGACCGCATTGTCGAAATGATTTTCCGAAGCGGCACGCAGACCGCCGAAGACGGAATCGAGCGATGCCAAAAGGGCGACGGAGGAGAGTTTCGCGTAGGCGAGCGGCACGGTCAGCGGCGAGAGCATGCCGACGGCGACGCCGATGACGAGACCGAGAACAGGCAGGATCATCAGGACTCCCCCTTTCCATCCGAAAGCTTGTCAATGGCTTTCGCGTACTTGAACGATGCCGCACCCTTGTAGGCGGGAACTTCGACTGACTCTTCCTTCTTCACGTCGATCTGTATGCCCCAGACCTTCAAGGTGTCTTCGACGCCGCCGCGCATCTTGATCGACTTCTCGAGGCTTTCGGGATCGCCGATCGCCTGAATCTTGTAAGGCGGCGCCGAGCGCACGTTGTTGACCGAGAGCGTCGGTCCCGCGCAGCGAATCTCCGACGTGCCCGTGAGCCTCTGCCCGTTGATGGCGATGGCCTCGGCGCCTGCGGCGCGCAGCTCGTTGATGACGCGCAGCAGGTCGTCATCGTGTATGAGGTAGAGGTTCGGATTCTCACCCGCCTTCGATGTCGCCTTGCTGTCGTCGAGCGTGACGATGACGCCGGGTCCTGCGAGCGCCGTAAAGCCGCCCTTCATGCGCTGGTAATCGTTGCTCGGCCCTTCTGCCGCTGCGTCCTTCGTATCCTTGAGCTCTTCCTGCAGGCGGTCGCGCTCCTTCTCCGTCTCCAAAAGGCGCGTGGCGAGCTCCTCCACGCGCTGCTGCGACACGGACTGACGCAAGTCCTCCGTCGCGCGGAACTGCACGGCGAGCATGAAGCCGAGCACCATGCAGACAAAGGCGATGGACCATCGCCCCTGCTTGAAATTGATCATAAAAAAATGCCTCCCAAACATTGCTCAGTGGAGATATAAATGATGAAATGGAATAACACTGCAATTATAGCGTAAAATCGTCGTTTCTTCTACGGTTTTTTTCTACTGCTTGAACTTGATAAACGGCGCTGTGTACTTGAAATCGACGTACTCGACGGGGCGCTGTGTGACTTCCTGATCGATGATGAAGCTGTCCGTCAGCTGCGCCTTTTCTTCGAGGCGGTCGAGCGCGCCGAGGCGGATCTGCACGCCGCCTGTCGTG
>CAMURM010000301.1 GCA_947097535.1 uncultured Selenomonas sp. | reverse complement strand
CCGTATCGACGAGATTCTTGGCGCAGCCGAGGCTGATGAATCCTGCTTTCAAAAAGCTCCCTCCTTAAGGTTCCGTTAATCATAAGAGGAGGGATCCAAGGATCCCTCCCTCCATGTTCATTGCAGCCGCACTTCCTTCACCCAGCGATCCAAAAGATCATGGCGTGCGCTCGGGCTGAACTCCTGCGGTCGGGAAAAGAGAACGACGTCTTTCCCCGGAAAAGATTTATAAGCAATCGTCACGGGATTGAGCGGTACGAAGAAGAACTCTCTGCTCTGCAAGACGAGCTGAGCTTCATCGCTCAGAAGCCACTCGACGAAATCCTCCGCCTGCGCTTCATTCTTAGCCCCCTCGACGATTCCTGCGCCCGTCAGCGTATACGCCGTGCCGTCCTCGGGATAGATGACCTGCAGCGGGTAGCCTTGGTGGATGTAGCGCAGAGCCTCGCTCTGCACGGCGACCGAGAGGTCGACCTCCCCCATGCCCGCCATGCGTACAGGCGTCGACAGGTACTTGGAATACTGCACGACCTTCGGCTGTATGCCGCGCAGAATATCATATGTCGCTGTATCGCCGAACTGCGACATCATAGAGAAGAAGAGATTCGCCGACGCATCCGCCGCGAGAAAGTCCGTAATGCCGACGCGCACGCCCGGCATCGTCGCCAGCTCCATCCACGTATTCGGCACGCGCGGCACAGCGCGCACATAGTCGCGGTTGGCGCAGAAGACGACGGGATCGTACCAGACGCCCGTCCACTCGCCCGCCGCATCCTTGAAGGCGGCGCTGACCGAATCCGTACTTTCCGAAAGGTACGGCTGCAGACTGCCGTCCGCCGCTGCCTTTTCCAATGTCCTCTGATCGGCGAGTACGAGATCCGCCTTCTCCCTGCCGATCACGGCGTCCTGGCGCAGCTTCTGCAGCACTTCCTCCGAGCTCACCGGCACGAAGTTCACCTGCACGCGCTTCGCCTTCTCATAGCCATCGGCGAGCATGCTCACATGCTCGGGCGGCAGTGTCGTATAGATCGTAATCGACTGCAGAGGCCTCTCCCTGCGCGTCCTGTCCGCATGTCCCGCCAAATTGTCCGAAATCGTTGCGATCAAAAGAACCAGCATGAACGCCACGAGGAGCAGAGATGTATATCGTCGCATCGCTTTCCCTCCAAGGTTCTCGAAACTGTATAGGCTGTACTCTGCATCCATTATACATAAAACGCGGCATTTATACAACTGTCTGTACATGCCGGCGCGTATATGATATCATATATGCTAGCATATGATAAAGGAGCGGATATTATGACTGTGACCGTACATCTGAACCCGCACGATGCCCGACTTTTCAAAAAACACGCTGCCCGCTCGGGTATGTCTTTATCTGACTTCGCGGCAAAAGCCATGCGGGAACGTATGGAAGATGAGCTTGATCGACAGGCATACGAGGAAGCGATGGAAGAGTTTCGAGCCAATCCCGTCACCTATACATTGGACGAAGTTGAAAAGGAGCTTGGTCTTTCGTGACGTACCGTGTTGTTTTCAGTACACAAGCAAAAAAATCGCTAAAAAAACTTGATCGTCACATAGCCGCCAAGATCACTCGCTGGGTTCGCAGCAATCTCGAAGGATGCAGCAATCCCCGCCTGCACGGCAAAGGTCTGACCGCAAATCGAAGCGGGCAATGGCGCTATCGTGTCGAAAACTATCGCCTGATTGCAGAAATCCAAGATGATGAAATCCTTATCTTGATCGTTTCCATCGGTCATCGTCGAGATGTTTACGATTAATATTACGGCTAATGCTCTGCTTTTCATTCAATGGCCAGAAAGTCAAACCCCCGATCAATCGATCGGGGGTACATTTATTTTGCAGTGTAAGAAGCCGCTTATTTCGGGTTGTACTCGATGATCTTGATATTCTTGTGTTCGTTCAGGTCGACGACCTGATCCTGCGTGATGCGGATGAGCGGGTTCGCGGCGAAGTCCTCGGGATAGCCGACGAGGATGCCCTGCAGACCGTTGCTCAATGTGACGGTCGATCCGAGGAATACATGCTTGATGTTGTTGAGGAACGGCATGCAGACAGCGGGATCGAGTTTGCTGAACATATCCTCCGAGATCTGCGCGATGGCACTGAACGGAGTCTGCTTCACATAGCCCTCGCGCTCCGTCGTGATGTTATCATAGATGTCCGCGACGGCGATGATGCGCGCGTATTCATGGATGTCCTTGCCCGTGAGCCCCGACGGGAAGCCCGAGCCGTCCATGCGCTCATGATGCTGCAGAGCCGCGAGACGCACACCTTCTGACGTATCCTTGTTGGCGCTGAGGATGTTGAAGCCGTCGCGCGCATGGTTGCGGTACGCTTCGAGATCCTCACCCTTGAGCGTCTGGATATTCTTTTCCAACAAGCGCTCGCTGAACTTCGTCTTGCCGATATCGTGCATGAAACCCGCCATGATGATGTCGTGCGTCTTCTTCTGCGGGATGCGCATCCACTTGGCAATGACGCCCGCAAGAATCGAAACGCGCAGGGAGTGATTGTAGACATCGCTCGCAAGATGGTTGAGCTCGTAGAGGTAGTCGATGGCGCCGCTCTGCTTCGACATGGGAGCGAGATCGCGCTGCACCATGGCCGTCGTCCGCTCGACGGGCACCGTGTTGTCCGTGGCGACAGATTTGAAGATATCCTGCGCTTCGGAAACGACTTCCTTGTACTCGGCGACGAAGGCATGGCTGCGCGTCAGCGGCTCGCCGACGACGGGCGTCGTCGTGAGCTCGAAGTCGTCCTTGACATAGACCGCAGGTCTAATCAAAAAGCCCAGACGCGTGTTATGCGGCTTCGTCGGAACGGTGTTCTACGAGA
>CAMURM010000300.1 GCA_947097535.1 uncultured Selenomonas sp. | reverse complement strand
ACGGAGAAAAGCACGCAGCTCATGGAGGACGGCAAGTATGTCTTCGTCGTCGCCAGGAAGGCGAACAAGATCGAGATCGCCAAGGCTGTGGCTGAAGTTTTCAACGTGAAGGTCGCGGACGTGAATACGGTCAACGTAAGCGGTAAGCTCAAGCGCATGGGGCGCTTCGTCGGCAAGCGCTCGGACTACAAGAAGGCGATCGTGAAGCTCGCTCCGGGCGAAACGATCGAGTTCTTCCAGCCGTAAAATCGAGCAAAGGAGGTATACAGAGTGGCAATCAAAAGTTTCAAACCATATTCCGCAGGCCGCAGGTTCATGACGGTCGCCTCGTTCGATGAGATCACGACGGACAAGCCGGAAAAATCCCTCGTCGAGAGCCTCAAGAGCCATGGCGGACGCAATCAGCAGGGCCGCATGACGGTTCGCCATCAGGGCGGCGGTCATAAGCGCCGCTACCGCATCATCGACTTCAAGCGCACGAAGGACGGCATCCCCGCCCGCGTCGCGACGATCGAATACGATCCGAACCGCAGCGCGCGCATCGCCCTTTTGAACTACGCGGACGGCGAGAAGCGCTACATCCTCGCACCGAACGGCCTCAAGGTCGGCGATAAGGTGGAGTCGGGCGTCGACGCTGACATCAAGGTCGGCAACGCGCTGCCCATCAAGAATATCCCCGTCGGCACGATGATCCACAACATCGAGCTGAAGATCGGCAAGGGCGCACAGCTCGCAAGAAGCGCCGGTAGCGCCGTGCAGCTCATGGCGAAGGAGAACGACTACGCGCTTTTGCGTCTTCCCTCGGGCGAGCTTCGCAAGGTGCACATCAACTGCCGCGCGACGATCGGTCAGGTCGGCAACTTGGAGCACGAGAACATCACGATCGGCAAGGCGGGCCGCAACCGCTGGCTCGGCAAGCGTCCGGAGAACCGCGGCGTAGCGATGAACCCGAACGACCATCCGCATGGCGGCGGCGAAGGGCGCAGCCCGGTCGGCCGCAAGCATCCGGTCACGAAGTGGGGCAAGTGCGCGATGGGCGCCAAGACGCGCCGCAAGAAGGCGTCGGACAAGCTCATCGTGCGTGGCCGCAAGTAATTCGTGGAGGAAGGCAGCTCAGGCTGCCTGAGCGGAAGGAGGATATATTTTGTCGAGATCAGTCAAGAAGGGGCCTTTCGTACAAGAAAGTCTCGTGAAGAAAATTGACGCGCTCAATGCGGCGAACGACAAGAAGGTCGTGAAGACGTGGTCGAGGAGCTCCACGATCCTGCCGGATTTCGTGGGTCACACGATCGCCGTGCACGACGGCCGCAAGCACGTTCCTGTATATGTGACGGAAGATATGGTCGGACATAAGCTCGGAGAGTTCGCTCCGACGCGCACGTTCAAGGGCCATGCCGGCGAAGAGCGCAAGACTTCGCTGAGATAAGAGCGAAAGGAGGCATTTCCCCTTTGGAAGCAAAAGCTACAGCTAAGTATGTACGGATTGCGCCGCGCAAGGTGCGTGTCGTCATGGATCTCATCCGTGGCAAGAACATCGCCGAAGCTTTCGCAATCTTGAAGTTCACGCCGAAGGTCGGTGCGGACGTCATAGAGAAGGTATTGAAATCCGCCGTTTCCAATGCCGAGAACAATTTCGACATGAATGTCGACAACCTCTACGTCAAGACGGCTTATGTCGATCAGGGCCCGACGCTCAAGCGCATCCACCCGCGCTCCCGTGGGCAGGCGTTCAAGATCTTGAAGCGCACGTCCCATGTGACCGTCGCCGTGGAAGAAAGATGAGGAGGAGGGAAAAGGTTTGGGCCAGAAAGTAAATCCGAACGGCATCCGCATCGGCATCGTCAAGGATTGGGATGCAAAATGGTACGCAGATAAGGACTTTGCAGACAACCTGCATGAAGATATCAAGATCCGCAAGTATTTGAAAGACAGCCTCGGCGCTGCCGGCGTCTCGAAGATCGAGACGGAGCGCTCGAAGAACCGCCTGAAGCTCACGATCCATACGGCGAAGCCCGGCATGGTCATCGGCCGCGGCGGCTCGGGCATCGAGCAGATCAAGGAAGGCCTCAAGGGCAAGACGGAAAAGACGGTCGACATCAACATCTCCGAGATCCGTCAGCCCGATCTCGACGCGACGCTCGTCGCCGAGAACATCGCGCAGCAGCTTGAGCGCCGCATCGCGTTCCGCCGCGCCATGAAGCAGTCGGTCGGCCGCACGATGCGCCTTGGCGCCAAGGGCATCAAGGTCAAGGTTTCGGGTCGCCTGGGCGGCGCTGAAATCGCGAGGAGTGAGGCATATCGCGAGGGCAGCATCCCGCTGCACACGCTGCGCGCCGACATCGATTACGGCACGGCGGAAGCCCGCACGACGTACGGACGCATCGGCGTCAAGGTCTGGATATTCAAGGGCGAGATCCTTCCGGAGAAGAAGCAGTCCCAGAGGGCTGCGGCTGAAGGGAGCGAGGCTTAATGTTATTACCGAAGAGAGTCAAATACCGCAAGCAGTTCCGCGGCCGCATGAAGGGCAAGGCACATCGCGGCAACACGGTCAGCCACGGTGAGTTCGGCCTCGTGGCTCTGGAGCCGGCTTGGATCACGAACCGCCAGATCGAGGCTGCACGTATCGCCATGACGCGTTATATCAAGCGCGGCGGTAAGGTCTGGATCAAGATCTTCCCCGACAAGCCCGTCACGGCGAAGCCGGCAGAGACGCGCATGGGCAGCGGCAAGGGCTCGCCCGAGTACTGGGTCTGCGTCGTCAAGCCCGGTCGCGTGCTCTTCGAGATGAACGGCGTATCGAAGGAAGTTGCCATGGAGGCCATGCGCCTTGCAGGCCACAAGCTGCCGATCCGCACGAAGTTCG
>CAMURM010000299.1 GCA_947097535.1 uncultured Selenomonas sp. | reverse complement strand
GGGGAGGAAGAAACGTGTTGATCAACGGACCGCGCGGCACGAAGGATATTTTGCCCGATACGGTCGCCCAATGGACTTATGTCGAAAATGTGATCCGCGATATATGCGCGCGCTACGGCTATCGCGAGATACGCACGCCGATCTTCGAGCATACGGAGCTCTTCCTGCGCGGCATCGGCGAGACGACCGATGTCGTGGAAAAGGAGATGTATACGTTCACCGACCGCGGCGAGCGCAGCCTCACGCTGCGCCCCGAGAATACGGCGTCGGTCGTGCGCTCCTACCTGCAGAACAAGCTCTACGCGGCGGAGGCGCTCGTGAAGCTCTTCTACATCGGCTCGATGTTCCGCTACGATCGGCCGCAGGCGGGGCGCTACCGCGAGTTTCATCAGTTCGGCATCGAGGCGCTCGGCGAGGCGGATGCCGCCGTCGATGCCGAGATCATCGTGCTCGCTGTGGAGTTTCTGCGCGCGCTCGGGCTAAAGGAGCTCAAGCTGCATCTGAACTCCGTCGGCTGCCCAAAGTGCCGCCCCGTCTACCGCGAGAAGCTGCAGTCGTTCTTCCGCCCGCACCTCGCGGAGCTTTGCGGCGACTGCCGGTCGCGCTTCGAGCGCAATCCTCTGCGCTTACTGGACTGCAAGCATGAGCACTGTCATGCGCTCGCAGCAGGTGCGCCGCGCATCACGGACTGCCTGTGCGAGGAGTGCCGCACGCATTTCGAGGCGGTGCAGTCGTATCTGACGGCTGTGGATGTGCCCTTCGAGCTCGATGCGAATCTCGTGCGCGGGCTCGACTACTACACGAAGACGGCGTTCGAGGTCAAGTACACGCCGCTCGGCGCACAGAGTGCCGTGGCGGGCGGCGGCCGCTACGACGGGCTCGTCGAGGAGGTCGGCGGCCCGCCGACGCCAGGCATCGGCTTTGCCGTGGGGTTGGAGCGCGTCCTGCTCGCACTGGAAAAGCAGGGGCTTCTGCCAAGTGAGCACGATGCGGTGGACGTTTTCGTCGTTGCCTTGGGCGACGCGACGAAACTCTCCGCTTTCAAGCTCATGCAGGAGGTTCGCGCGGCGAAGCTCTCGGCTGCCATGGATTTCGCGGGGCGCAGCATGAAGGCGCAGATGAAGCAGGCGAACAAGAAGAACGCCCGCTTCGTGGCAATCCTTGGGGAAGATGAGGTCAGGGAGGGCATCGTCGCCCTGAAGGATATGAAGACGAGCGAGCAGAAGAAGGTCGCTTGGAAGGATTTGATTCCTGCATTACATGTTGAGGTGAAGAATTGATGGAAACATTGGAAGGTATGAAGAGGACGCGCCACTGCGGCGAACTGCGTGAGGGTGACGTCGGCGCTGAGGTCGTGCTTTCGGGCTGGGTATCGAGGCGCCGCGATCACGGCGGGCTGATCTTCGTCGACATGCGCGACCGTTCGGGCTTCGTGCAGGTCGTCTACGACGAAGCCGCGATGGGGAAGGAAGCGTTTCACAAGGCGGAAACCCTGCGCAACGAGTTCGTCATCGGCGTGCGCGGCAAGGTGCGCGCGCGCTCGGAGGATACGGTCAACCCGCATATCGAGACGGGCAAGATCGAGGTCGTCTGCGAGGAGCTGCGCATCCTGAACACGGCGAAGACGCCGCCCTTCTACATCCAGGACAACATCGACGTCGATGAGACGCTGCGCCTCAGGTATCGTTACCTCGACCTGCGCCGTCCCGAGATGCAGGCGAATCTCATGCTGCGCCATCGCGTGACGAAGATCATGCGCGACTTCCTCGACCGCCACGAGTTCATCGAGATCGAGACGCCGATGCTCTGCAAGAGCACGCCCGAGGGCGCGCGCGACTTCCTCGTGCCGAGCCGTCTGAACCCCGGCAAGTTCTACGCTTTGCCGCAGTCACCGCAGATCTTCAAGCAGCTCCTCATGGTCGCGGGCTTCGAGAAGTATTTCCAGATCGTGCGCTGCTTCCGCGACGAGGATCTGCGCGCCGACCGCCAGCCGGAATTTACGCAGCTCGATATCGAGACGTCCTTCCTCGACGAGAACGATATATTGGAGCTGATGGAAGGCCTCGTCGCCGAGCTCTTTGACAAGACGCTCGGCGTCAAGCTCGAAACGCCGTTTCTGCGCATGAAGTGGGACGAGGCGATGGAGCGCTTCGGCTCGGACAAGCCCGACCTTCGCTTCGGCATGGAGCTCATGGACATCTCGGAATACGTCAAGGGCTCGGATTTCAAGGTCTTCGCCTCCGTCCTCGAAAACGGCGGGCAGGTCAAGGTTATCAATGTCGAGGACTACGCGAACATCCCGCGCCGCGAGCTCGACGGTCTCGTGCAGTATGTGCAGGGCTACGGCGCCAAGGGGCTCGCGTGGATTCAGTACACGGAAGAGGGCGTGAAGTCGCCGTTCAAGAAGTTCTATGCCGATGAGGTGTTCGAGAAGATCAAGGAAGCCTGCCATGCGAAGACGGGCGACCTGCTGCTCGTCATCGCGGACAAGCCTCTTGTCGTCGCGCAGGCGCTCGGTGAGCTGCGCCTTGAGATGGCGCGCCGCCGGAACCTCATCGACGCCGATGCTTTGAAGTTCCTCTGGGTCACGGACTTCCCGATGTTCGAGTACAGCGAGGAGGATAAGCGCTGGAAGGCGATGCACCATCCGTTCACGGCGCCGCGCCGCGAGGATGTTGCGTATCTGACTTCCGATCCCGGCAGGGTCAAGGCGAACGCCTACGACATGGTCTTGAACGGCGTCGAGATCGGCGGCGGCAGCCTGCGCATTTATCAGGGCGATCTGCAGGAGCAGGTCTTCGAGGCGATCGGTCTGACACAGGAAGAGGCGCGTCAGAAGTTCGGCTTCATGATGGACGCCTTCGAGTACGGCA
>CAMURM010000298.1 GCA_947097535.1 uncultured Selenomonas sp. | reverse complement strand
ATGAAGAAGACTCTCACAGCAGCGCTCACGACGGCTCTTGTCGTCGGTGCAGCCTCGACGACGTTCGCTGCGGCGAACCCGTTCAGCGATGTTCCTGCCGACCATTGGGCGTATGACGCTGTAGCTCAGCTTGCTGACGACGGCATCATCGAAGGTTACGGCGACGGCACGTACCGCGGCCAGAACGAGATCACGCGTTACGAGATGGCGCAGATGGTCGCGAAGGCGATGGCGAAGGAAGATCAGGCGAATGCACAGCAGAAGGCTATGATCGATCGCCTTGCCGCTGAGTTCAGCGAAGAGCTCAACAACCTCGGCGTCCGCGTCGCGAACCTCGAGAGCCGCATCGACAACGTGAAGTGGACGGGTGAACTGCGCTACACGTACTGGAAGAAGGGCGGCGAAGGTACGGGCTGGACTGAGGCACAGTCGAGCAATGAAATCCTGTTCCGTCTCGATCCGGAAGCCACGGTCAACGACCATTGGAAGGTCAAGGCTCGTCTCGATGCGGCGTGGGATCCGTCCACGGATAAGGGTGACGACGGTAACGTCAAACTCGTCCGCGCTTATGCCGCCGGTCACTATGGTATCACGGACATCAACGCCGGCTTGATTCCTTACTACTCCGAGCAGGGCGTCGTCCTCGATGACGAGCTCTCGGGCGCAGCTGTCACGGTCGGTGCTGACCAGAAGCTCACGGGCACGCTCCTCGGCGGTCGCGTCAATTTGGGTGATACCAGTGTTAAGGACACAACGCTTGCTGAGGGGGGCAAGGGGAATCTCCTTGGCTTGAACCTCACGTGGAAGGCGACGGATCAGTTCACGCTTGCCGGTGAGTACTACCATATGTCGGCGGATCGTGGCTATGCTGATTATCCTGGCACGTATACGGATAACAGCACACAGAATATCTGGGGTGTCGGTGCGACCTTTACGTTCGATCAGAATGTGCGCCTGAACGGCGGCTACTGGAAGAATCAGAACTTCGGTGACACGTACTATGCGCATTACAATCCGGGTGCTACCGATCACGCATGGAACGTCGAGCTCGGCTACAAGGGCGCGGAGCCTGAGAACATGCACAGCTTCGGTCTCTACGCTGCCTATCGCTACCTCGGTCAGGGCGCGACGATCACGCCGACCTTCGACGGCGCTGCCTGGGGCGAAAAGGGCTGGGAGATCGGCGGTAACTACACGTTCGCCAAGAACGTCGTCGGCTCGCTGCTCTACTTCGATGGTCACAAGATCACCGATAACGATAAGGATCACGTCAAGAAGGGCTGGGCTCGCCTCGAGTACCTGTTCTAATTGTCGACAGCGCACTTCGGTGCGACAAGAAAGGCTCCCCGTGTATGCGGGGAGCCTTTTCTTTATCTATTTTTTTGCTATAATGGAAATAATGGGAGGTGGAGATCATGAGGGATTTCAAAAAATTTATGGAAGAGAATCGCGAGAAGGCATATAAGATCGCCTACGCGAACTGCAAGCACGATGCAGAGGGGCATTGCATCTTCCCCGCCGATGATCCTTGGATGCAAGAAACTGCAGAAATAAGAAAAGCTCATGATTTTGATCGACAAGGAGCGGAATATATTGCAGCGCATTGAGGCGAAAGAAATCTGGTCTGCGTGGGTGGGCTATGAAGATCAGCCAGAAAGAGGAAAATATCGTCCTCTATAATAAAGGTTGTGGTTCTCCCCTTGCCGTGGGTGAGAACCACAACCTTTATTTTCTCGGTCTGCGCCCTTTGGGGTTAATGGTAAATTTTCTTTATCACCTTGCAGAGAAGCATCTAAATCGTCGTATGCAGCATCTTTTTGTAGGCGGGCTGCTCTTTTTCAGGTATGCCGATCATATCGAGGGCTTGCTCGATGGAAAGCTGGGATTGGGTGACAAGTCGGCGCAAGATTGCCATCCGCTCGTCTCTCTGCCCTTCCTTGCGTCCTTCCTTGCGCTCTTCCATCATCTTCATTGCAAAGGTCATATAGTTCACCCTCTCTCCTTCTTCGCGTTTGACCTTCTGGATTTCATCTTCGATTTCCTGCACGAAATCATTGTCTGTGACTACGCCATTGACATAGTGCAGAAATGCCTTGAGCGTGTCGTCAATCTCGCCGATCGTGCCCTTTGTATTGAGAAATATCTTCGTTGCCCCATCCTGCAGCTTGAGCGCCTTATTCTCCAAGCAGAAGTTTTCAAATGTGTAGATGTAGCGTCCCTCACCAAAGGGATCGAACGGGCAGATGAAGATAATGATCGTCTTGTTCAACGCATCGTAATCCGCCCCTGCCGCGAGAAGGTCGGTGTCCATCATGGATTGATAGTAGCGCGTCCTCCGGAAAAGCGCATCTCCTTCGAGGCGACGAATCTGCATCTCGATGTTGTAGACGGTGTTTGCTTCATCTTTGACGTAGACATCGAGGCGTATTCCTTTGCTGCGATACGGTGCTGCGATGAACTTTTCTGTTTCCAAATAGTGGATTTTCCTGATCTTTATGCGAAGCGTTCCCTCAAGCAGCTTCTTGCAAATGCGTCGACGGTCCATGATGAGCTTGAACATATAGTCATCGCGAATCGTCAGATCCTCCCATGGTTTGATTCTATATCCGTCCATGCAATCCCCTCTTTCTTTCATCGTAAACACTACAACAAATGGTGCTTCTTTCCAAGTTCCTGTATGCGCTCAATAGGGATTTCCGATATTTGTACGATGGTTTCGAGCGGCAGGTTGCCGCGCAGCATTTTTAAGACCGTATTGATTTTCTCTTCCTGTCGACCTTGCTCCAGACCACGCACCATGCCTCGTTCCATGCCTTGCTCGTAAATGCCTGTACTCAGATTGCACATCGTTTTCAACTCCTCTTCTATATCGGTGG
>CAMURM010000297.1 GCA_947097535.1 uncultured Selenomonas sp. | reverse complement strand
TGTTGTCCTTGTCCGCTTTGATTTGCAAATGACCGTCTTGCATGGCAAGGAGTCCTGTCAATTTAATGCGTATATCAGATGGACAGTCTATGAACTGGTTTATGTGAACCGTAATATAAGGTTTTGCATAGGGGCTGTTCGTCAAATCAAGATAGGTATAGCCATCGGTTTCTGTTCCGGCGGAATAGATTCGACAAATATCGCCGATCATGGTGATATAATGTGTGGGGAGTGATGTTTGGAATTTCTGTTTGTACTGTAAAAGCAGTTCGTCGATAGAACGGTATGAATCGGTTTCCATCCATCGACTGAACGGATGAAAATCGATTCCATCGGGAACATACCAACGCTTACCGTTCCATTTCGCACCAAGTTTGCGTACGGTATCTTTTTCCTCATACGGAACATTCAAGATGATGCGCATACATAAGTCTCTCCTTATGATGATTGTCTCTTATTCCGTCAGCTTCAATGCGGCGTCTTCTACATAGGGCATCTTCTTGTCGACCTTCAGGATGTGCTGTACGAGCCAGTTGAGAAGGAATTTGATGAGTTTGTCGAGTGCGTCTTCTTGATCGCGGTCGATCTCGTCGAAGTCGATGTTGTTGAGCTTCTCGACGAAGGCCGTGTGTGCGGCGACTTGCTCGGCAAGGCCGTCGTAGTTGATGCTCTTCATGTAGCGCTCCTCGTCGGCGAAGTGCTTGATCGTGTAGTCGCGCAGTTCTTCGATGATCTCGATGATGTCGTCGAATTTATCGACGCGGAACTCGTCGTGGACGAGCTCGTAGGTCTGGCGAACCAAGTCGAAGAGCGTTTCGTGCTCCTTGTCGACGAGCGGAATCTGCGTGCGGAACTCATCCGTGAAGGCGAAGGGATCGGCGGGGGCCTTCTTCGTCTTGATGATGGTCGCCTTCGGTTTGGCGGCAGGTGCAGGGCTTTTCTTAGGCGGCGCTGCCGGCGCGGGCGCGGCAGCAGTGGCAGGCTCTGAAGCTTTTTTTGAGGCAGCGGTGTCGGTGGTGGGCGCTGCTTTTGCCGGGGCAGCGGGCGCGGCGCTTGCTGCTTTGGCGGGCTTGGCAGCGGCGCTCTTCTTTGTCGCTTTCTTCGGCTTTTCGTCGGCGGCAGGGGCGTCCGCGGAGGAGACTTCCTCTGCGGGGACTTTCTTCTTTGTCGCCGCGCGTTTTTTCGTCGGCTTCTTTGCGGAGGTGGCAGGCTTCTCTGTCGCCTGTGCCGCTGGCTCGACGCTCGGCGGCGCCGCTTCCTCGTGGGCAGCTGTCGCCGAGGGAATTTCCGCCACACTGGCTTCTTCGCGCGGCTGCGAGGCTGGCGCGGCTTTCGCTTCTGCGGCTTCCTTCGCCGCTTTTTCCGCCGCTTCCGCCTGCGCTGCCTCTGCCGCGCGCGCTTCCTTGGCAGCCTGCGCCTTTGCCTTCACGGCGGCGGCTTTCGCCTTCTTCAGGGCGCTGCCGATCAGCACATCGCTTGAGAGGATGTGCTGCAGGAACCAGTCGTTGAGGAAGTGCAAGAGGTCGGTCAGCTCTTCGCGGTCGTTCTGGAAGTTCATCGAGGAGCGATGATGCTCGATGACGCTCTTGAAATGTGCGTGCGCTTCTTTTTGCTCATCGAGCTCGGTGTCGCGCGACATTGCCATGATTTCTTCTTCGTATACATGCTGCTTGACGATGTGCTCCTGCATCGTCGTCAGAAGCTGGTCGCTCAGGCGGTGAAAGTCATCCTCGTGGCCTGCGGCGAGCGCTTCGCGCGCTTCTTCCATATCTTCGAGCAGGCGCCGATGTCCGTTGTCGATGAAGGGGATTCCCGTCTCAAAATTTTCCAGGAAGCGGTACATGATCGTCACTCCATTTTTGTGTACAGTAATTCTATCTAAAGTATATCGTATATTAGGAAGTTTGGCTTAACACTATCTTTTGCCCCATGGCGTTATCTGCTATAATGGAAAGAAAGGTTGGATGGAGGGATCGAATTTGGAGCAGGATTCGCTTTTTCGCCGCGAGGTCGATCTGCCATTGGCGGCGCGCATGCGGCCGAAGACGCTCTCCGGCTATGTGGGGCAGCAGCATCTCGTGGGCAAGGGGAAGATGCTTTCGAAGCTCATCGCCGAGGACAAGATTTTTTCGATGATCTTCTGGGGACCGCCGGGCGTCGGCAAGACGACGCTGGCGCGCATCATCGCGGGGGAAACAAAGGCGCGCTTCATCGATTTTTCCGCCGTGACGAGCGGCATCAAGGAGATCCGCACGGTCATGCAGGAGGCGGAGAAGAACACGGCGTACGGAGAGCGCACGATCCTCTTCGTCGATGAGATTCATCGCTTCAACAAGGCGCAGCAGGACGCTTTCCTGCCCTTCGTGGAGAAGGGCAGCATCATCCTCATCGGCGCGACGACGGAGAACCCGTCCTTTGAGATCAACAGTGCTCTCTTGTCGCGCTGCCGCGTCTTCGTGCTCAAGGCGCTGCAAAAGGACGATATCTTAGGGTTGCTGCGTCGCGCGCTCAAGGCGCCCGAGGGCTTCGGTGCGCAGAAGGTGGAGATCGCGGACGATCTTTTAGAAGCGCTCGCCGTGTTCGCCAACGGCGATGCGCGAACGGCGCTTTCGACCTTGGAGATCGTCGTGCTGAACGGCGAGATGGAAAAGGATGCGATCAAGGTCACGCCCGAGACGGTGGAGCAGTGCATCGCGAAGAAGTCGCTGCTCTACGACAAGAAGGGCGAGGAGCACTATAACCTGATCTCGGCGCTCCATAAGTCGATGCGAAATTCCGATGCCGATGCTTCGGTTTACTGGCTCGCGCGCATGTTGGAAGCGGGCGAAGATCCTCTCTATATCGCGCGGCGCATCGTGCGCTTTGCGAGCGAGGATGTGGGACTTGCCGATCCGC
>CAMURM010000296.1 GCA_947097535.1 uncultured Selenomonas sp. | reverse complement strand
GCACCGAAGTCGAATCCGAAGCCGCCGAAGAAGAAAAGCAGCGGCGGCAAGATCGTGCGCGCTCTCGTGGGTTTCCTCATCGTCGTCGTCGTCATGCTCGTCGGCATCGGCTGCGGCTTCTTGACCGCGAGCATGAATACGAAGGACAATCTTGTCGAGGATATACGGCCGCCGGCGTCCTCTCATATCTATGACATCAACGGCAACGAGATCGCGAATGTTCACGCGACGGAGAACCGTGAGCCCGTCAAGCTCTCACAGATTCCGAAGAACCTGCAGAACGCCTTCATCGCCGTCGAGGATAACCGCTTCTACGAGCACATGGGCGTCGATCCGCGCGGCATCCTGCGCGCCGTTTACGCCAATCTCACGGATCGCACGATCGCCGAGGGCGGCTCGACGATCACGCAGCAGCTCGCGAAGAACGCTTATCTGACGCAGGATCGGACGATGAAGCGCAAGATACAGGAGATCTTCCTCGCGCTGCAGATCGAGCGCCAATACACGAAGCAGGAGATCTTAGAGCTTTATCTGAACCAGATCTACTTCGGGCAGGGCGCTTACGGCGTGCAGGCGGCGGCACAGACGTACTTCGGCAAGAACGTCGAGGATCTCGATCTCAACGAGTGTGCGATGCTCGCGGGTATCCCCAAGAGCCCTAACTATTATTCGCCGCTCAACAACTTCAACGCCGCACAGGAGCGCAAGGAAGTCGTGCTCGAGCAGATGGAAAAGTACGGCTATATCAACCACGCGACGGCGCTCAAGACGAGCGAGGAGAAGCCAAAGCTCGTGAGCAACACGCAGGTGAAGGACACGACGGGCGCCTACTTCATCGACTACATCACGCAGAAGGTCATCGACAAATACGGCGCCGACGCCATCTACAAGGAAGGTCTGAAAATCTACACGACGATCGACATGACGATGCAGAAGGCAGCGGAGGAGGCGGCGCATGAGCTGCCCGTGCAGCGCACGGACGGCAACGGCGTCAAGCAGCCGCAGATGGCGCTCGTCGCCATTGATCCGCACACGGGTTACATCAAGGCGATGGTCGGAGGCCGCGGCACGGATCAGTTCAACCGCGCGACGATGGCGGAGCGCCAGCCGGGCTCCTCGTTTAAGCCCTTTGTCTTTGCGGCGGCGCTCGAAGCGGACTATTCGCCCGACACCATCATCGAGGACAGCCCCGTCACGATCGGCGGCTGGTCGCCGAAGAACTACAGCGGCAATTTCAGCGGCAGTGTGACGCTGCGCACCGTAGCGCGCTACTCGCTCAACGTGCCGACGGTCAAGATCGCCCAGAAGCTCGGCATTGACAAGCCGATCTATTACGCGCAGGAAATGGGCATAACGACCTTCGTGCTCGACGGCGAGCGCAACGACAGGAACTTCTCGACGGCGCTCGGCGGACTCACGAAGGGCGTGACGCCGCTCGAACTGACGAGCGCCTACGGGACGTTCGCGAACAAGGGTATCCACGTCGAGCCTGTAGCCATCGTCAAGATCCTCGACCGCAACGGCAAGGTGCTCGAACAGGCGGAGCTCAAGCAGAAGAGCGTCATCAAGGAGAGCAGTGCGGCGGCTCTGACGAGCATGCTGCAGGATGTCGTGCAGCACGGCACGGGCACGCGCGCCAATATCGGCCGTCCCGCAGCGGGCAAGACGGGCACGACGGATGATTACCACGATGCGTGGTTCGTCGGCTACACGCCCGACCTCGTGGCGGGCGTCTGGGTCGGCAACGACGACAACACGTCGCTCGGCGTGATGTCGGGCGGCATGGCGCCCGCCGAGATATGGAAGGCGTTCATGCAGAAGGTCGTCGTCGGCACGCCCGCGAAAAACTTTGACGGTGTCGCATATACGGGCGGCGTCAGCGAGATCAAAGAGGATAATTCCACGAAGGAAACGAAACCTGCCGGCAAGAAGGAAAAGGATGCGAAAGATGCGAAGGAGGCGCCGTCTCCCCACGCGGCGGGAAGGACGATGGGCGAAGGCGTATCGCAGCCCGCCTCCGCACCCGCGTCGACGCCTGCCGCGCCGACGCCGGGAGGCGGCCCCGAGCCCGGCGACGGCGTTGCCAAGGGCAGGGATTGACGTGTTTTTGAAGATGAGATGAGAAGGGAAGAGTTCGTTGGCAAATGTTTTTGATGTTTTGAAAGAGCGCGGCTTCCTCGCCCAATGCACGGACGAGGAAGGTGTGCGCGAGCTGCTCGGCAAAGAGAGCGTGACCTTCTACGTAGGCTTCGATCCGACGGCGGACAGCCTGCACGTCGGTCACTTCCTCGGGCTCATGGCGATGTCGCACATGCAGCGTGCCGGACACCGTCCCGTCTGCCTCGTGGGCGGCGGCACGGGAACGGTCGGCGATCCTTCAGGGCGCACGGACATGCGCAAGATGCTGACCGATGCGGATATCGAGCACAACTGCAACTGCTTCAAGAAGCAGATCGCGCGCTTCATCGACTTCGCGGACGACAAGGCGCTGATGGTCAACAACGGCGAATGGCTGAGGAAGCTCAACTACATCGAACTTTTGCGCGAGGTCGGTGCACACTTCACGGTGAACCGCATGCTGGCTGCCGAAGCCTACAAGTCGCGCTGGGAAAAGGGCTTGACCTTCCTCGAATTCAACTACATGGTCATGCAGGCTTATGACTTTTTGGAGCTAAGTCACCGCTGCGGCTGCAAGCTGCAGATGGGCGGTGACGACCAGTGGTCGAACATCATCGCGGGCGTCGAGCTCATCCGCCGCAAGGAAAGTAAGCCTGCCTACGGCCTGACCTTCACGCTGCTCACGAAGAGCGACGGGCAGAAGATGGGTAAGACGGCGGGCGGCGCGCTGTGGCTCGACGCGGAGAAGACCTCGCCCTACGACTTCTACCAATACTGGCGTAACAT
>CAMURM010000295.1 GCA_947097535.1 uncultured Selenomonas sp. | reverse complement strand
CGCTCGGGCGCATCCATGAGCCGATGGGCGTGACGGGCTATTGGTTCGGCAAGGAGTATGACGGCGTCCGCGTCCTCTATACGAAGGATCGTACGCAGGTCGCCGCCGGCTTCGGAGACTTCTCGCACACAACGGGTGTCTACGACAGCGCCTACAGTCACAAGGAGGCGGCGATGATCCGCCGCGCGCCGACGCTGAACGAGCTGCTCGGATACTACGTCCATAGTAAAGAAATCGCACATATGGGTGGACAAATATATCCGATGGATTACGATCCGAATGCAGCGGCAAACTACCGTGAGAAGTTCAACAATGTGGGCAAGATTCAGGATGCGGACGGCAACTGGGTGCGTGACCCGTCGCTGACCGATGCGCAGATTGCCGAAAAGAAACTCGCGGTTGTGCGCGAACTGGTCGGCATCCTAAAGGATGTAGATGCCGAAATGCAGCGACGTGCTGACGCTGGACATGAGTCATATACAAATCAGTGGAACAAATTCTTGACTGAAAATGTTTATGGTGCGAATGTATATGGCAATTTCTCTAAAGCACGCGTCGTTGTACGCCGTGGAGACGGTACGGTGCGCGACCTCTATCGTGACAATGGCGGGAAGGCGCTTCAACAGCTTAACCTCGCAACGTCAATTCCTACAAAAAATATTGTTGACCGCCCTGAATACGGCGGTATGGAGGGACTGATGCGTGCGGAGAATATCCGAACTATGATGGACGATATTCTAAAGGAGGTCGAAGATGCCGGTAGTACTTATGAAACAGAGGAAGGACAACTACTGAGCCGTGCGGAAGCCATTGACCGCATGTTCAGCGATTATATTGGTGATACAGCTGTATACTATGAAGCGGCAACGAGTTCTTTTATTGGTTCAGATCAAGGCTATAACGGCATAGCACGATTCTTCTGTGCCTTTTCGAGATCCATCCAATATAATCCACTTAACGACGCACCTGTTCCGCTTCCCGGCGCACCCATAACCTTTACACAGCCCGGCTTCCTGCTGAAGCACGATGTCATTCCGAAGATGGAGCGTGCAGCCTTCCTCAAGGTGCGCCATCAGTTCGGCGATCGTCTCGGCGCGGAGCTTTGGACGCTGCACTCCTTCGGACACGGTATGGACGTGAAGGGTGAGGAACTGCCGATTGCGAGGGTCGTTGGCATCGGCGCACGCGCAGTCCTCGGACCACGCACGATGTTCTCGTTCGACTATGGCATCAACCGTTCTGCGACAGGACGCTACTTCCACGGCGGCAGGGACGCCGCGGGAAGATACACGGGCGGCGGCTCGAATCCATATTTCTGGGTCATGCGCCTCGACTACGGCATCGCCGATATGGACATCCCGGGCAGTTGGGGCGTCTACCTCGACTACAAGAACTTCGAGCACGGCGCATTCCTTGGCGGTACGGGTACGGAACTCCCCGACCGCTACCTCGATGGCATACGCTCGTTCACGACTGGCATATCCTTCGTGCCGGCGCGGAACCTTCTCTTAGAAGCTACATATACCTTTGGCGCAAGGAGCACGCAGATGCGCGATACGCTCTACACGCCCGAGCACTTCCGTCTCGGCGACTATGCGCGGTTCCAGCTCACCTATCGCTTCTGAGCATCCGCACATTCTGAGGCAGAAGATAAGAAACAGCCCGATGGGAAATGCTCCCATCGGGCTGTTTTGTCATGTCAAAATTTGTTTAGGACTAGCGCTACCCCTGCCAGCCCATGGCGTGGGAGACGGCGTTCTGCCAGCCGTCGTAGAGGTGCTCGCGCTCTTCGCTGCTGAAGTGGGGCAGGAAGCAGGCGTCCTCTCGCCAGAGGGAAGCGAGCTCTTCCGTGCTCTGCCAGATCCCTGCCGCGAGGCCTGCCATGTAGGCGGCGCCGAGCGCCGTCGTCTCGCTCTCGACGGGGCGGCGCACGGGAAGGCCGAGGATGCCCGCCTGCATCTGCATGAGCAGATTGTTGCGGCTCGCGCCGCCCGATACGCGAAGCTCCTCGATGGGAAGAGCCGCGTCCGAGCGGATCGCCTCGTAGACGTCGCGCACCTGGTATGCCATGGCGGCGAGCGCCGCGCGAACGAGATGGGCGCGGCGCGTGTCCTCGGACAGCCCGATGAGCATGCCGCGCGTCTCGCTGTCCCAATAGGGCGCGGAAAGACCGCGGAAGGCAGGCACGAAGTAGACGCCCGCCGTGTCCGTGACACGCTTGGCGATCCATTCGGACGCTTCGAGCGAGTCGAGGATCTTGAGTCCGCGCCGCAGCCATTCGAGTGCGACGCCTGCCACGAAGATGCTGCCTTCGAGCGCGTAAGTGACATGATCGCCGAGCTTCCAGGCGACGGTGGCGTTGAGTCCGTTGTGCGACTGCACATAGCGGTCGCCCGTGTTGAGGAGGAAGAAAGAGCCTTCCCCGTAGGTGTTCTTCGCCGTGCCGGGCGTGAAGCAGCACTGGCCGAAGAGGTCGGCCTGCTGATTGCCGAGGATGCCGCTGATGGGAATCTCCGTGCCGAACACAGCGGGCGATGTCATGCCGTATTCGTGTGCGGATGGATGAATCTCCGGCATGAGGGCGTGCGGGATGCGCGTGTGCTGGAGGAGCGTCTCGTCCCATGTGCCGTGCGCGAGATGGTAGAGCATCGTGCGCGAAGCGTTCGAGTCGTCCGTCGCGTGCACCTTGCCGTCCGTGAGCTTCCACAGAAGCCAGCTGTCGATCGTGCCGAAGGCGAGGTCGCCTTTTTCCGCCAGCTCGCGTGCGCCGGGCACGTTGTCGAGGAGCCAGCAGATTTTGCTGACGGAGAAATACGGCGAGAGCACCATCGCCGTGTTCTGGCGGAACTCTTCGAGGAGATCGGCGTTCTTGCGGAAGCGCTCGACGATCTCCTTCGACTGCATCGACTGCCAGCTGATGGC